>NZ_JACKZU010000858.1:0-239 GCF_014222165.1 Nostoc sp. 2RC | reverse complement strand
CTAACGTACCATCCTCATCACTATTATCTGCAACTTTACGTAATTCAGCAATTCTTCCTTTTTCTTTAAAAAGTTTTGTACCATCATCATTAACTACAGCAATACCTGCTGAGTCATAACCACGATATTCTAATTTTTCTAACCCTTTTAATAGTAATTCTTTGGCATTATCGTAGCCAATATAACCAACAATTCCACACATATAATATCCTCCAACAAATGGGATAACACGGCTATTA
>NZ_JACKZU010000121.1:0-21032 GCF_014222165.1 Nostoc sp. 2RC | reverse complement strand
TCCTCCCACACCTCCCACACCTCCGTCTCCTCCCACACCTCCCACACTTCCTGCTTGCCCCATGCCCAATGCCCAATACCAAATTGACTAATAAACAGAAAAAGAATTTACAACTTCATCAATTGTTTGTTGAACTTTTGGCCAGCGTTTTTCCGAAATTGAGGCGTTGAAGGTAAAAAGTTTACCACGGCTCACAGCAACGCTGGCGATGTTATGTCGTTGCTGTTGATTGGGGAGTTTAACTTCATATTCTAAAAGGTAGTATGTTTTACCATCTACTTCGCGCTCTGCGGCGTTGATTAATTCTGCTGTACGACCAGAATCAGCAGGCGCGAGAGCGGCTTTTCCTAACTTGTATCCTACTTCTGTTGGAGTTCCTAATTCTGCTAAGGTTTTATTTTCTGGAACTGGGCTAATCACTACAGAAACATTTTCAGATATTTCAATTAAATCGTGAAAAACCACATCAGGGCCGTTGGCAACTTTGACTTGCAGCCAGCCATTAGGATATAAAAACTGATAACCATCATTGCTGTCTACAAAGCTTTTGAGTCCAGCGGCAAACGCTACACCAGGATTACTCAGGCTGAAGCTCAAGACTAATAGCAAAATTAATACAATTCGTTTCCACATTATATACAGGTTCCTTTGGGCTGGAGGCAATACTAGGCAAGCATCATTTGGAGACTGTTGACTGCTGATGGTTGACGGTTAACAAAAGCGTGGGTTTTGGGTTGTGCTGGTTGTACCGCTAAAGCGGAACTCACTCTCTTGGCAACTGGGCTTTATCAGTCAACAGTCAACAGGAAATCCCATCTTTTTCTAGGAATGGATGAGTTTAACGTTTTTATTTTCCCATCAAGCGGTACGCTTCGGTTGAAGCACAACATTGGCAGCTAATCAAAAAAATAAAAACCCCGACTTGATAGCCGAGGTAAATGGGAGAAGTCCAAATGTCGATGAAATGTACCTATACCGAAGTCTATTTTTTAGTTAACTTTTAAAGCAACCAAAACTAGAAAGGTCACATACAAGGTCTAACCTTGACTAGGTGGCTTGCTTTACTGCTTTGTTAACCTATGTAAATAAATTTAACAAATTTTATTACGATTCGTCAACTAGACTTGACAAACAAAAGATTAATTTTTGATAAGATTTACTTATCATAGATACTAATGAAAAATTTTCCAGGTCATCCATAAAAAAGCAGCTAAGAACTGGGGACTGGTATTTTTATTTGCAAAAGTCTTTACAATTCCTTTGTTAACTCAAAAAGTATTTCTCAAGATATGACGAATCAAGCTCCTATCCCGGTTATTGTCAACGGTGCGGCTGGTAAAATGGGTCGTGAAGTAGTGAAGGCAGTAGCGCAAGCACCAGACTTGAATTTAGTGGGTGCAATTGATAGCAGTCCCCAACATCAAGAAAAAGATGCTGGAGAACTGGCGGGTTTAAGCGAACCTTTAGAAGTGCCAATTACCAATCAATTAGAACCGATGTTGGGTTATGTAGCTGGGGAGAGACAAGGGCCTCCAGGGGTGATAGTAGACTTTACTCATCCTGATTCAGTTTATGACAACATTCGCAGCGCGATCGCCTACGGTATTCGTCCTGTAGTCGGTACCACTGGATTAAGCCCAGAACAAATTGAAGATCTCGCCGACTTTGCCGAAAAAGCTAGCACTGGTTGTCTAATTATTCCTAACTTTTCCATTGGTATGGTGTTGCTGCAACAAGCCGCAGTGGCCGCTTCTCAATATTTTGACCACGTAGAAATTATCGAACTGCATCACAACCAAAAAGCCGATGCTCCCAGCGGTACTGCCATTCAAACCGCGCAGTTATTGGGAGAATTAGGTAAAACCTTTAACCCGGCGTTAGTACAAGAAACTGAGAAATTAGCAGGAGCTAGGGGGAGCCAAGCAGACGAAGGAATTAGAATTCATAGCGTGCGCTTACCGGGATTAGTTGCTCATCAGGAAGTTATTTTTGGCGCACCGGGACAGATTTATACTTTACGACACGATACGAGCGATCGCGCTTGCTATATGCCAGGAGTACTATTAGCCATTCGCAAAGTCCTAGCGTTAAAGTCGTTAATATATGGATTAGAAAAAATACTTTAATAAGAAAGAATTCAGAAGTCAGGACTCAGAACTCAGAATTTACCTGAGTAAAACTGATGAATGTAGCTTACTACTCTGTGGGAGTATAAACGGTGAAAACACTCACGCCTAATTTTCAATTTAGTCTTCTATTAGTAACTGGTCTATCTTCCACTCATTAATTCTGAATTCTGAATTCTGAATTCTGAATTCTTCATACTCATTACCCATTACTCAGCACTCATGTTAGTACCACTGACTCGCCAGAAATTTGAACAAATTGTCCCGTTAATTGCCACTGGTCTTCAGTACAAGTACTATTGGGGAAAGTTTGCAAATTTTTTGCAACGCCTGTTAATTTCTGTAGTCGCCATAGTCGTAATTCTGCTTGTTAGAGCTTTGTTTGGGCTACAGTTTGGCCCCATAATATTTGTGCTGGGGGTAATTAGCGCTTTGTTTTGGCTGTGGTATCCAGTATTTCAAGCAAGTATGCGGAATTTAAAATGCCGTCGTTACAAATATAGCGGCTTTTTTCGCGGTAGAGTTTTGGACTGGTGGATTACAGACCAATTAATTGGCAAACAGGAAACTGTTAATAGCAAAGGTGAATTAGTAATTGTAGAAAACCGAGAAAAACGGATTAACTTAGAGGTGGGTGATGACACTGGATTTACCATTGAATTTGACGCACCACTACGTTCTAGCCACAAAGCCATAACTCGCGGTCAAATTGCAGAAATGGTAGTGATGTCAAATCGCGCAGATTTAAGCAGTATTGAAGATTTCACTGATATATACATTCCTAGTCGTGAGTTGTGGGTTAGCGATTATCCTTACCTGCGGCGAGATTTCTTTAGCGAAGTCGGCCGTCGCTTGCGTGAAGATTCACAACAAAGAAGGCCGCGTCGGCGTCGGCGAACAGTAGATGAGTAAACAAACTGTGAAACACCACACTCAATTTTCTCAAAATCCATGAGCGAAAGTTATTCTCAAACAACTCCCCTACACACCCTAAACTCACTCAACCGATTTTCCGATCGAGCAGAAGATTATGTAAAGTATCGACCAAGTTACCCCACAGCTGCCATTGATATTATCTTGGAATCATTAAATAAAAATTCACAAATTTTTGCAGCAGATATTGGTGCAGGTACAGGAATTAGTTCCAGAATATTAGCTGGGCGTGGAGTTAATGTCATCGCCATAGAACCAAATGCGGCCATGAGAGAGGCCGGCGAACCACACCCTTTAGTAGACTTTCGGGATGGAACAGCAGAATTTACCAAACTTAGCGATCAATCTGTTGATTTAGTTACTTGTTTTCAATCTTTCCATTGGTTTAATCCAGAACCAACATTATCAGAATTTCATCGGATTTTAAAACCATCGGGACGCTTAGCTATAGTGTGGAATAACCGTGATAAAAAAGATGCCTTCACCGCAGAATATAGCCGGATAGTCCGGGAAGCATCTAACAATCATCCTGGAGAATCAAGGATGCAGTCAGTGGAGCCGTTATTAGCAACTCCTGATTTTATCAACATTCGTGAATATAATTTCACTTATAGACAAAAGTTAGATTTAACTGGACTTATCGGACGGGCAAAAAGTGTTTCTTACCTACCTCAAGAACTGTTAGCAGATAAAAAATTCCTTGAGAGTTTTGAGGAATTGTATCAGCGTTTTCGTGATGAAAATAATTTGGTGTATCTGGTTTATCGTACTAGCGTACACCTTGGTGAAGTAATTAATTAGGACAGAATTCAGAATTCAGAATTCAGAATTAAAAAAGAGTTAGCTTTTGTGTTTGAATAACTTCAATCTGCTATAAATCTCAGGTGAAGACATTAAGATTTTATTAGCGTCTTGATTTGAGATTTAATATTTTATCGATAAATGACTTGTAACCCAGAAATTACAGAAGGTTGGCATGGCAAACTGAATTTAGTTTACGCCCATCGCCACAACGCAACGCAATTAATTTACACTCACCAGCAAGCACCCTTGAAGGTGCAACGCCCTTTTTATCCAGAAGGGTCAAAAGTTTGTCATAGCGTAATTTTACACACAGCCGGGGGAGTTGTGGGGGGCGATCGCTTATCCTCTAATATCCATCTCGAACCTCATACAGAGGCTTTAATCACTACAGCAGCAGCTAGTAAGATATATCGCAGTAATGGTTTACAAGCTAGGCAAAAAATCCAGATACAAGTTGAGGCTGGCGCTTGTTTAGAATGGTTACCCCAAGAAACAATTTTATTTAACGGTGCGATTTATCAGCAAGATTTACGGGTAGAATTAGCAACCGGGGCTAACTTTTTAGGCTGGGAAATTACCCGCTTTGGTCGCAGTGCTAGAGGAGAAAAATTTGATCGGGGAGAATGGCGATCGCATACTGAAATTTGGCAACAAGGTGTCCCGTTGTGGATAGACCGCCAATGGTTACCAGCTAGTGAGGAAATTTTTTACAGTTTTCACGGGTTGGCGGGAAAGCCAATAATCGGTAGTCTAGTTTGGCTTGGTGGTGTAGTTGCACCAGAAATTATAGAAAAAATCAGAATTTTAGCTAATGGAGTTAGTGAAGCTGGTGTTAGCCGATTACAACATGGATTATTGTGTCGATATCGCGGTGATTCTACATCTGAGGTGAGAAACTGGTTTATTGAAGTTTGGCAGTTGCTACGAGTTTATTTTTTGAATCGTGGTAAATGTATACCAAGAGTTTGGCAAGTTTGAACCGCCGCGAGGGAGGAAAGAATGCAATTGACGCCGCAGGAAAAAGATAAGCTATTGATTTTTACTGCTGCTTTATTAGCAGAAAGACGTAAAGAAAGGGGTTTGAAATTGAATTATCCGGAAGCTGTTGCTTATATTTCTGCTGCTATTTTAGAAGGTGCCAGAGATGGGCAAACTGTAGCTGAATTAATGAGTTATGGCACAACTTTGTTAACACGGGATGATGTGATGGCAGGAATACCAGAAATGGTACATGAAGTGCAAGTAGAAGCAACTTTTCCTGATGGCACAAAGTTAGTGACTGTACATAATCCAATTCGTTAATCAAACATCCTCTAATATGGGAGAAATAGAATATTAAGCAAAATAGAGGTAGCGAGATGGTATCACCATATCGATTAACATCACTCAAAATTCAAGGTTATCGACCTTTTAGAAATTTTGAAGCGTCATTACAACCGCTAGAAATTATTGTTGGTGCTAATGGTGCTGGAAAATCTAGTTTGTTTGAATTCTTGAGATTTTTACGAGAAAGCTTATCTCAAGATATACCAGCAGAAATAGTTCCTGATTCTATTGGTCAACAGATTTTTCATATTCCAGGCCCAGCTAAGTTTCAATGGGATATAGAAGTTGATACAGGTCGTCCAGTTGGTATTAGATATTTAGGGGAACTGATGGGGCCTGTTGGTAGAACTCAAGTTTCCTATGAGCGTGTAGAATCATCTAAACCTTATAGTGATAAATACAGTACTCCATATATATATATGGATATTCAAGGTAATAAAGGTGTTGTTCAAGACCCTGATACCAGAAAATTTTCACAGCAAGAAATAGCACTCAAGCGACCTAATCAGCTTGCTCTAAGTGCAATGACAAATCCATCACTAGAAGCTTTATATAACTTACGTGAGTATATTCGTGATTGGAAATTTTATAGTTCATTTAATATAGCAAATTATAAAATTCGCAAATCAGTTCCGATTGAGCAAGAACCTGTTTTGCGTGAAGACGCAGGTAATTTAAGTTCTATTTTGCATTACTTGTTTACCGAACATAAATCAGCGTTTGACGAGTTACAACAACATTTGCGTTCTGTGGTTCCTGGTTTTAAAGGTTTGACAGTAAAAGCGCGTGGTGGCCCAGGAGAAGTGATAGCTTTTTGGCAGGAATCAGGAATCGATCAAGACCTTAGCCTTGCTGATTTATCTGATGGTATTTTGCGTTTAATTTGTTGGATTTGTCTTTGTGTACAACCAAATCCACCGTCTTTAATTTGTATTGACGAACCAGATCAAGGTGTCCATCCTCGTACATTACCTGTTCTTGCTGCGTTATTTGAAAAAGCTTCTGAACGCACTCAAATTTTATTGGCTACTCATGCTTCTTATTTCTTAACTCAATTTAATATATCTCAAATTGCTGTACTCAGAAAAGAAAATGGAGAAGCGAAGTTTATTAAACCTGGTAATTCTCAAGTTTTAATAGATATGCTTGATGATTTTGGCCCAGATGAAATAGAACAGTTACATCGTAGTGATGAATTAGAGCGACTTCCATGAAAGTTGAGATTTATGTAGAAGGTACATCTGATAAGTATGCAATGGAAGCATTATTATCGCAATTAATTGAAGAAAAATTACAACAGGGTATCAGAATCGATTTTTTTCCTGTTAAGGGAATTAACAATGATAGAGGAGGACATGCGAAGAAAGATTTGCTGACAAAAACACCAATCAAAGCAGTAAATATTATACGGGATAAGCCAAGTACAATTGTAGTAATAATGCCAGACTTATATCCTAAAAATATAGTATTTGAGCATGAAACTATTCAAGAATTAGAAAATGGGATCTTAAATAATTTTAATCAAGTATTAGAATCTAAACAAATTCATGATAATCGACTAAGAGAACGTTTAAGAGTTTTTTGCTTTAAACATGATTTGGAAGCATTAATTTTGGCTGCTGAATCAGAATTAAGAAGCGTGCTTGGTGTTAATTCTCTAAGTGTAAGATGGACGATACCAGTTGAAGATCAAAATCATAATGTTCCACCTAAAAACATTGTAGAGGAAATCTTTATAAGATGTGGCAATAAATATAAAGAAACTGTAGACGCCCAAAGAATATTAGCAATTGCTACATATCAAAACATTGCAGAACAATGTCCTCAAGCATTTAGACCATTTGTAGAGTTCTTAGAAAATCTTTAAATTAGGAAAAATTAATTATGATTCCTGGAGAAATTATTACACCAGAAGGTGAAATTGAACTAAACGCTGGTCGTCCTACTATTAAATTGCCAGTGTCTAATACAGGCGATCGCCCCATACAAGTCGGTTCCCATTTTCACTTTTATGAAGTTAACGCTGCCTTAAATTTTGACAGAGAACAAGCGCGAGGAATGCGCCTCGATATCCCCGCAGGCACGGCAGTTCGCTTTGAACCAGGGGATGAAAAAGAAATCATATTAGTGCCTTTGGTTGGTAGTCGCCAAGTCTACGGTTTCAACGCTAAAATTAACGGTTCTCTATAATTATGCAAATGCAATGGTATAATGAGCCGCCTGTTTGGGAAGTAAAAGATGAAGCGATCGCTGTTACTTCTGGGGCAAAAACAGATTTTTGGCGGGAAACTCACTACGGTTTTATCAGAGATAATGGTCACTTTTTTTATCAACAAATTCAAGGTGACTTTATTGCAGAAGTTAAAGTGACCGGACAGTATCACGATTTATACGATCAAGCCGGTTTAATGGTACGTTCAGATGAATTGAATTGGTTAAAATGTGGCATTGAATTTGTCAATGGCGTGCAACAAATTAGCGCAGTAGTGACACGTAATTACTCAGATTGGTCTGTTGTTCCAATGCCGCAAAATCCTTCTACAACTTGGATACGTGTAACTCGACGTGGCACAGCAATAGAGGTGGAATACTCTTTAAATGGGACTGAGTATACAATGTTACGACTTGCCTATTTGACTCCAGTGGAAACATTAAATGTTGGTGTGATGTGTGCCTCTCCTGAAGGAAATGGTTTTCAGATGACGTTTGAAAATTTCCAAATTCGCAGTTTGTAAGGAGTAGTTCTGAGTTATAGAATGTCGCGTTGCGGTTACGTCAGAACTTATGGGTTAACGATAGCGTCCCTCTGCATTTCAAAAAAATTATTGAACAGGTTTAATTTCAAACTCAAATTTGGAACGGTAAAAACAAATATCGAATTGCAAGAAAAAATTTGTTTGTCCAAGAATCAAAGGAGCATTTAGACTACTTACCCACGCAAATACTAACTGTACAGGTGGAAAATTACTAATTTCAGACGTTGCAAAAAATGGCATAGCAGGTTGATTGCTGAGATTTCCTGCCAATTGAATGATAGCTTTACGCTCATCCCAAATCCCACCCAACTGAAGCCCTAACTCATAAGGCATAACATTGACAGTAGCACCGCTATCAACTAAACCATTTGCTTGTATCCTGTAATTTTCTCTAGTTAAAACCAAAGGGATTCTGGGTAAGCTATCAAATTCATTTTGGGTGGAACTTGTGGTGGAATACTTGAAGCGCATATAGCTTTAATGACTAGAATCCTTTTGTTCGAGTGCTTCCATTAGAGCTGCACCAGCCCCAAAGCTATTATAAGGAGTTGGTAAATCGTAGGTTTTGAAGGGTTCTAAAGGTGAAATATCCTCAACTGTATCTAAATCTTCGGCAAGGATGCGAATTAGCTTAAGTTTTTCTGATGGAGAAAGCCTTCGAGCTAGAGGAATTATGTCTGCTAAGGTCATTTTGTCTAAGCCTCCAGAAATGCTCATTGATAAGCATAATCCTAAATTATCCAAGTTGTGGAGAAAATGCGAACTCCTCATAAGCCGACTCCAACAACCCAGGCCCCAACGCCGTATGTACTCGCATCCCACAACCAATTATCACCCCACTCAAATTATTCTCATCCATCCTCCGCGAACCTTTGCGCTTACCTTTGCGCGACGGCAGTCGCTACAACGGGGGGAACCCCCGCAACGCGCTGCCTCTCCTTTGCGTTTAAACTCAATCTTAACCTCCATTACCAAAAGTTATGCCTTACAAAATGTCCCGCCGCGCCTACGCCGAAACCTATGGCCCCACCGTCGGAGACAAAATCCGACTTGCAGACACAGAATTATTCATCGAAGTCGAACAAGATTTCACCACTTACGGCGATGAAGTGAAATTCGGCGGCGGAAAAGTTATTAGAGATGGCATGGGACAATCCCCCATTTCTAATGCCGATGGCGCTGTAGATTTAGTAATTACTAATGCTTTAATCCTCGATTGGTGGGGCATTGTCAAAGCAGATATCGGCATTAAAGATGGCAAGATTTTCAAAATTGGTAAAGCCGGAAATCCTTATATTCAAAATAATATAGATATTATTATTGGCCCCGGAACTGAAGCTTTAGCAGGAGAAGGAATGATTCTCACTGCTGGTGGTATTGATGCCCATATTCATTTTATTTGTCCTCAACAAATTGAAGTGGCGATCGCTTCTGGTGTCACTACCATGATTGGCGGCGGTACTGGCCCCGCCACCGGTACAAACGCCACTACCTGCACCCCAGGCCCCTGGAATATTTATCGGATGTTGCAAGCTGCTGATGCTTTTCCCATTAACTTAGGATTTTTGGGTAAAGGAAACGCCAGTCAACCCCAAGCACTTGTAGAACAAGTAGCTGCCGGTGCAATGGGGTTAAAGCTACATGAAGACTGGGGAACTACCCCCGCAGCCATTGATACTTGTCTTGGCGTTGCTGATGAATATGATGTGCAAGTGGCTATTCATACTGATACCCTCAACGAAGCCGGATTTGTGGAAGATACCATCGCGGCCTTTAAAAACCGTGTCATCCACACCTACCACACTGAAGGTGCAGGTGGCGGACACGCACCAGATATCATCAAAGTTTGCGGCCAAGCCAACGTTTTACCATCTTCCACTAACCCCACCCGTCCTTATACCCTCAATACCTTAGACGAACACTTGGATATGTTGATGGTATGTCATCACCTAGACCCAGCTATCGCTGAAGATGTCGCCTTTGCTGAGTCTCGCATCCGTCGAGAAACCATAGCAGCTGAAGATATTTTGCATGACTTGGGTGCATTTAGTATGATATCTTCTGATTCTCAGGCAATGGGTAGGGTAGGAGAGGTGATAATTCGCACTTGGCAGACATCTCATAAAATGAAGGTGCAACGTGGAACTCTTAACCCACAAGGAACTCAGCAAGCAGCAGATAATTTTAGGGCAAAAAGATATGTTGCTAAGTATACTATTAATCCAGCGATCGCCCACGGAATTGCTGAATATGTGGGTTCCGTGGAAGAGGGAAAATTAGCAGATTTGTGCTTGTGGCGTCCGGCATTTTTTGGCGTGAAGCCAGAAATAGTCATTAAAGGCGGAATGATTGCCTGGTCGCAAATGGGCGACGCTAACGCCAGTATTCCCACACCCCAACCAGTACACATGCGACCGATGTTTGGTAGTTTTGCAGGTGCGAAGAACGCCACATCACTAACTTTTGTTTCCCAAGCAGCTTTAGAAAGGGAAATTCCTACACAGTTGGGTTTACGCAAAACAGCAGTTGCAGTTTCCCAAACCCGCCAATTGAGTAAGCAAGATATGAAGCTGAATGATGCGCTACCTAAAATTGAAGTTGACCCAGAAACCTACGAAGTCTGGGCGGATGGTAATTTACTGACTTGTGAACCTGCAACAGCTTTACCAATGACCCAAAGATATTTTTTGTTTTAGTTTCTTAACAGTCAACAATAGACTTCTAAGAGAAGTCGGGAAAAGGGCAAGGGGAAAGGGGAAAAGGGAAAGAAAAAACCTTTAACCCTTACCCTTTAACCTTTTCCCCAAACCAAATTCCAGTTTAAAATCCTTAACCGAGCAGTATTGCTAATCAACTAAACACTACAACCAACGTTTTTTCTTCGCATAAACAATACTACCAATCACAATCAAAGCCATGACAGCAATGGCGGCTGGATAACCCCAAGGTTGCTCTAATTCGGGCATATACTTGAAGTTCATCCCATAAACACCAGCAATAAAGGTGATTGGTAAGAATACCGCCGATAGGATAGTTAAGCGGTTAATTCGTTCGCTAGTTTCACTGGCAATATTATCACGTTGAATTTCCATTAATTCTGACATCCAGATTCTCAGACTTTGATATTCTTGCCAGAGATTATCTATGTGATGCACAAATTCTTGATTAAATAATGCCTTTACTGGCTGAGAAATCCATTGGAAATCTTCGTAATTCATCATCATTAAAAGTGACTTAATGCTTTGAAAATTACGACGCCCAAAACGAGTGGATTGCCTCATGCTAGCTATTTTGTGGTATGTTGATTCATCACCCAAATTTCCTAAAACTTCATCTTCTAAATCATCAAGTTTTCTAGAAATGTATTCAAATACAGTATGGTAATTATTTAAAATATCATTAAAAATTAGATAAAAAAGATAGTCAATTCCCGATTTTTCCAGGTCTATATTTCGCTTTTGCAGATTGTTAGTGAGTACATTAAATATTTTGACTTCAGTAATTTCAAAGGTGATGATAAAATTCTTGCCCAGCACAATAGTACCGCGTGCTACTTCAAACTCTCGATTTTTTAATTGAGGAGTTAAAATTTCATAATTATCAAATAAACAATCTTCTGTATCTTCATCCATTCCTGTAGGTGTATGGTTGAAAACCATGTTCACACGAGATGGATTCAGATTAAAGTGATTGATAATTTTACCAGTTCCAGCGCGATCGCGGAAATTAACACAACGCAACCAAATATTCTGAGAACTATCAATTCTTTGGAGTACCGTATCAATATCCCTACTGGAAAATAAATCTAGCTGATTCTGAGAAAAGGTAAGAAGAATTAGCATACAGTGACTTTTATCCAAATCCCCCACTAATTGATTCGATTAGCGCAACGGTTCCCGTTCTGAATTCTCAATTCTGAATTCTTCTTTTTAACATTACATTCCAACAAAAAAGCGCCCCCTTTTCAGGGGACGCTTTTTATTCAGCTATTACTGGAGTATTAGCCATTGATAGCAGGAGCGGTCATTGCTACAGGAGCAACATCACCAGCAGCCAAGTCTAAGGGGAAGTTGTGAGCGTTGCGCTCGTGCATTACTTCCATACCCAGGTTAGCGCGGTTGATTACATCTGCCCAAGTGCTGATAACGCGACCTTGAGAGTCAATGATGGACTGGTTGAAGTTGAAACCGTTGAGGTTGAAAGCCATTGTGCTTACACCCAAAGCGGTGAACCAGATACCAACAACAGGCCAAGCAGCTAAGAAGAAGTGCAAGGAACGGCTGTTGTTAAAGGAAGCGTATTGGAAAATCAAGCGACCGAAGTAACCGTGAGCAGCAACGATGTTGTAGGTTTCTTCTTCTTGACCGAATCTGTAACCGTAGTTTTGAGATTCGGTTTCGGTGGTTTCACGAACCAAGGAAGAGGTTACCAAAGAACCGTGCATTGCGGAGAACAAAGAACCGCCGAATACACCAGCCACACCTAACATGTGGAAGGGGTGCATTAAGATGTTATGTTCTGCTTGGAACACGATCATGAAGTTGAAGGTTCCGGAGATACCCAGAGGCATACCATCAGAGAAAGAACCTTGACCGATGGGGTAGATCAAGAATACTGCGGTGGCGGAAGCTAGAGGTGCGCTGTAAGCTACGCAGATCCAAGGACGCATACCTAAGCGGTAAGAAAGTTCCCACTGACGGCCCATGTAGCAAGCGCAACCGAGCAAGAAGTGGAAAATTACCAACTGGTAAGGGCCACCGTTGTACAACCACTCATCTAAGGAAGCTGCTTCCCAGATGGGGTAGAAGTGCAAACCGATCGCGTTAGAAGAAGGAACAACTGCACCAGAGATGATGTTGTTTCCGTAGATCAAAGAACCTGCAACAGGCTCGCGGATACCATCGATGTCCACAGGAGGAGCAGCGATGAAAGCGATTGTGAAGCAAACGGTAGCGGCTAGCAGGGTAGGAATCATCAATACACCGAACCAACCAACATAAATGCGGTTGTCAGTGCTGGTGATCCACTCGCAAAACCGATCCCATACGTTGGCGTTAGAACGCCGTTGTAAGGTAGTTGTCATTGTTTTATGAGTGCTATGTTTTGTTAAAAATTGAACAGGTTAATTTGTTTTTCACCTGTAGAAATAAGTCTACATGAATTTACTTTGATGCGAGATGTAGCTTAATATTCTGTAACATATTTGTTGAATAAACTCACATAAAGGTAAAGTTTTTCTTTGGATTTATAGCAGTCCCAAATAGCATCAAAAGTATTAATTTGTATGGCTTTAAGGGATTTAAACACTAAACGAATTTCGGGAATCTATCCCCCATAGCACTGATGCAAAAATCTCTCTAACTCTTATTCCTCCGTGTTCTCTGTGTCCTCTGTGGCTCGATTTTCTTTTACCTGTGGGTCATTCGTTCCATCATTATTAACTTTACATTTGTTTACAAATTGAATTAAAAATATTTAATAAAAAATATCTTGTAAGAATCGATAATCCAGAACTTATAACCGTTTTCAATTACAAGGAATTAGAAAAAATCAAGAGGGTAGCACAGCCATCTGTGCTACCCTTACTTCTACCTCATAAATTGGTATTAACTACAGTTGCCTGTGTCCCAAGAAAGTGAATTAAAAATCAAAGTATATGTATGGCAAGCTACCTTGAGGAGCTAATAACCAAACTGCGTAGAAGCATAAAGGTACAAAAACAAGCTTCACAGGCCAGTTAAACTCTAACTTCAATATGCGGTTAAAGGCGTAGACTATAGCCATGAGAATAGCTAAAGTTATCAACACGCAGGCGAGCTGGTATTGACTCATATTTAAAGCTTCCACATAGACTTTTTGGGCAAATTGGGCGTCAGCTGGATAACCCCAAAGATGTCGAGTTACTAAAAAAGAGTCTTGGGGATTAGGTAAGCGGAACCAAATCCAAGAGCTAAAAACCATTAGTTGGGTCAATAGCCAAGCTATAAATATACCCAAAGGATTTTGCCAAAAAAGTTCTAGTTTTTCAAAGCGATCGCTAATTGCATCTGTAAGTCGATGAACTACTAGAGCTATTCCGTGCATTACGCCCCATACTACATAACCTAAAGCCGCTCCATGCCAGATACCAGCAATTAACATCACAATAAATAAATTCCCACAAGTGCGAGTCAAACCCCGGCGAGAGCCACCCAAAGGAAAATAAATATAGTTACGTAGCCAATCACCTAAAGTCATGTGCCAGCGCCGCCAAAATTCCCCAATGCTGGTGCTGAAATAAGGAAAATCAAAATTTTCAGGCAAAACTAACCCGAAAAGTAAAGCACTACCACGGGCGATGTCTACATAGCCGTTGAAATCTAGATATAACTGTAAGCCGTAGGCGAATGTAGCTAACCACAAATCCGTACTACCTGCTCGCTGGAGATTGCCAAAACATAAATCAACAAAAACTCCCAAATGGTCTGCAAAAATACCTTTTTTTACGGCCCCTCTAGCAATTAACCACAATCCTTCTGCCACTTTATTAGTGGTAGGTAAATGTGGAGTATTAAATTGATTTGCTAAGTTGTGGTAGCGGGTAATTGGGCCAGAAATCAGCTTCGCAAAAAATAATTTATAGGAAGCAAATTTCAAAAACTTATCCGTCGCTGGAGCGCCACGGTAAACATCTATTAAATAAGCAATACACTCAAAAGTAAAAAATGAAATTCCTAAGGGGGCAATTAATTTAAAAGGATTTTCTTGGGGATTGGTTTGGATGTTAAAAACAAAATTATATAAAGGAACAGTATACTTGAAACCCAATAAAAGTAAAACATTGAGAACTATACCTAACCACAAAAGCTTTAAACGACGTGAATTCCAATCATTTTCAATAAATTGCCATTCTTCATTAGAAATTCGCCAGTCAAAAGAATGTTTCCCTAGCGACGTATTCTTGCCAATTTCCACTCCCAAGCGAAAATTAATAAAAGTCAATGCTAATAGCAATGGAATGTACTGGATATGCAAAGATGCATAGAAAACCAAACTGGCAATTAAAAGTGTCCACAATCGCCATTTTTGTTGTCCCAAAGACCAGTAAATTCCTAGTACACTCAACAAAAAAAGCCCATAGAAAATTGATATGAAGTTCATTTTTTAGTCATTAGTTATGAGTCATTAGTCATTGGGTATGGGGCATTGTACAGTGAACAGTTAACAGTCAACAGTCAACCAATAACTGTCATACCCCATTTCCCTACTTAATTGGCCAAGGAATCATCGGGTCATTTACTAACTTTTTCGAGACTTCGTAAGCGCCAAAGCGGTTGAGGTGGCTAGGGTCAGAAAAATAATCATTGACTTTAGGCCATTGTTGGCTTAAATCACGATAAATAAAGTTGGGGTTAGTTGCTAAACGCAACATATATTTTTGAAATTCTTGCTCGTATTTTTTCCTGACTGGATCTAGATAATCAGCTGTCAGGGGCATGTTGATAAAGACTAAAGAAATTTTCTGAGATTGGGTAAATTGCATGACCTCTTGTAAGGCAGTTTCTTGCTCTCCTCCTAATTGGAAAAATTTATAATCGTTGTCATAATTACCTGGAACTCTAGAATGTTTTTGATAGTATCTAGCAGGATTAAAGCGAATAGATAAAGGTAAAAATCCATCAAAATCAACTGCTTGCTGGGAAGTATCTTCAGAATTACCGTCTGTTGATTGATTTGGGGATGTGAGTGTTTGATTTTGACCGAATTTTAGCAGATGTTCTTGCAGTAAACTTTTAATGCGATCGCGGTTTTGATAGCTAGTAGAAACAGATGCTAGAGCTTGATTTAACCAATCATTAACAGCTTGGTATCCGTTAGTTTCTGGCTTTTCTTCTTTTGGGTTTTCTGGTTTGGGATTTTCGGGGGCATCACTGCTATTTGGTGTTGTGGAGGCTTTTTCCAAAGCTTGTTTATAGCCAGCTGATGCGGCGATGGATTTAAAGGTAATATCCTCGCGTCCGCTATTGAAAGCACGGGCCCCGTCTGCCCAAAGAATTAATTTTGGCAGTTCTGATGGTTCTAAAACCTGGCGCACTACAAAGTTGACAACTTGTGCAGTGGCTCCATTAATGCCAAAGTTGAAGACATCAATATTTGGATAGCCTTGAGTTGCCAAAGCTTTAGAAAGTGCTGCGGGGTCTACTCCTCTGAGGGCGCGGGAAGAACCAATGATTAATACATCTGGTGGTCTACCGGTTCTGGCGAGGCGTTGTTTGTATAAAGCTAGTTGTTCGTCTAATTGCCTGACATTGAAACTTGGCATTTGCGATCGCGCTGCTAAAAGAATAGCAGTGGCAGTTGCCTTTTCTTTCAATGGTGCGGCTGCTAAGTTGGTATTTTGGCTATCTTCACCTTGGGTGAATTGAGAAGCATTGAATACAGTACCTCCTTCGAGAGGAATTTTTGTTTTGCCTGTACTGCTAAACAATGTCTTTTTCTCTTCATTGGGATTTTTTCCAGATGTCAAGGATGCTTTTTGCTCAGATGATGTAGGTGAGACATTGGCTATTGTTGGGGAAGTGGGTGTAGTGCGTGCCATCATGAGACCCAACACCCAATCACTTTGCAGGGTAAGCAATAATCCCAGTGTGCCCCAAACCAAAGCAGTCTTAACTCCTTGAGCATCAGGGTTTGGTTCTGCTGACTGATGGCTTTCGGTAAATAGCTGAGTTGCTAAAAGGAATTTTTTGACTGCTGCATTGACCGTTGCTAGCCAATCGAGGGCTACTTCTGTAACAAAGCTTTGAACTTCTTCTGTGGTTAAGTCTGGGCGTAAAATGGGTTCGCTAGTTTCAGCCGTTACCAAATCGTTGACGTATTGAGAAGTAGCGGCAAATTCCGGGGTTGCTTCTGGTACTAGACGTTGGCGATGTTCTAAATCGATGCCATGATGCCAAAAAGGTTCCTTATTTCCTGCCCGCCTTCCGTAGACGCGCACTCCTGTAACACCGGAAATTTTTAACTGGCGAATAAACTGTGTAACTTTGTTTGCTATCTGTGCCCGTGCTGGACAAACAGGTGCATCACACATAATGTGCAATAAATCACTTTTATTCAGCAGTTGTACGCGAATTCCACCCGTGAGCAAACGCCAATCTAAGTCAGGATTGAGTAAGCGCTCTAGTAAAAAAACGATCGCTTCTTCATCTCCAGTATTTGCCAAATCTAGCGGTGTTGTTGCAAAGACGGAATGCTCCGCAGCAGGTAAAGGTAACCAATCAATCCAAGCAGGTTGGTTGTCCCCTGCTTTTTGTCCGTATATTGTGGCACCGAGAATACCTTGGGGGGCGATGGCTTCTAGCTGGGGTACAATTATCTCCAAGCAGGCGGCTTTATCTGGGATGGGGGCGGTTCCTAAGGGGTCAAAAGCTGGCGTACAAAAAATATGTAGCGTTGATTCTTTGAGAGAAGCTTGGACAGCAACTTTTAACCCTGACAATACCTCAGTTAGTAATCTGGCGATCGCTTGCACATCTCCCCAACGCGCCCACTCTTTGAGCATTACCTCTGGTGGGGTTAAATCCACTCGCAAGAGCCAATCAGGTGCAGTTTCACCAGTTACCTGAGAAACTATTACCGCATCTGGATAGCCAGAAAGTCTCAGAGAACGTAACTTTTCGGCTATTGGTTCTGCCAGCAACGAAGCATCGGGACTATAGCTAGAATGGCAAAATATCCACAGACGATTTTCTTCAATTTGGGAATTCTTGGCCTTGTGTAGCTTAATTTTTGCATTTACTGACACACCCAAACTACTCAAAGTTTCGCTCAAGTAACGAGCAATGGCCTCTGGGTTACCTTGGCGTGCCAAACTTTCATTGGAGACAATCAGTGCCCCCCCTGGCTGTTGAGATTTTTTTGAGTCTCCTAGTAAAGCTTGCTGCACCTGTTCTACATGCTTCTGGATTTGATTCAAATAAACTCGATGACACCATTTAGGACGCGATTCCCCTTTCCTTCGACCATAGACAAATACTTGGTATATTGAGGGTTGCTCGTCGCTTGTGAGGCTATCCAAATCTGTTTGCTGTAGTGCTTGCAGCAGATCCGAAAGGGTACGCCAACGTTGCGGACATTCTGCCCCCTCACAAAGAATATGAAGGTCATTTCCCTGTAATCGGATTTTCACCCCGAAAGTGTTAATCCCTGTTGCTTGGCTGATCCACTGCACTAAGGATTGCTGGCGGTCTGGTAATACTGTTTTCATGGGAAATTAACTTTAACAGTCAGCGATTGTTGGGGGATAGTGCCTGCACTTGTAAACTAGAACCATAGGTGTATCACAGTTTGACGTTTTTTTTTAACAATTTTGTTACCTTTGTACCTTGCAAAATCGGCCAAGATAGTCTTGTACGGTTGCAAGTACGGCTAATGTTGAGTTTTGCGTTTATTTTACTCGCAAGGAGTCAAAAGTCAGAAGTTAAGAGTTAGGAGTCAGGTGTCAGAAGTCAGAATTCAGAACTCAGAAGTCACGAGTTATAAGTCAGAATAATTTTATGTGACTAGCTGATAAATTGTCTTTTAGAGTCTGAACGCCTCCGATTGAGCTAACGCTCCTTGTAGGCTGAACCAATAACAAATCTTATCCAATTTAAACTCCTTCTCCTGATGTGTGAAGTCCTTCTGAATTCTGACTCCTGAATTCTGACTCCTTTTGACTGATTTTTCCACAACCAAAGAATTAGCAATGACAGCAGCCAACCAAAAACCCTCAGATAACCCTCCATCCAATGTGGATTTTTTTAGCATTCCCCAATCATTCCTCTTGCAAATAGGTACAGCGTCTATGGTACTGCTGCTGGTTACACAAAAAGCTACAGTAAAGGCACTAGAAGCTATGGGGGAAGCTAGTGAAGAATTGTTTCGAGGCGATCGCTTACCCATTCTTGACTTCCCAGACGATAACGAAACTGAACGAACTTAGAAAATATACATCGAACAATTCTCTGCTCAGGAAAAACATCGTGAGCCTTGAGTACAAGACCTACAAGTGTAAACAGTAATTGGCTTTACAATCATCAAGAATATGAGTTCCCTTTTATACTCTTCATCGCAAACTGCGGATATATACCCGGTGTCGGAATTGTTTTTGCGTCATCGGCTACAGGTAGTGGAAGAATTGTGGGAGTCAGTTCTGAGGCAAGAATGCGGCCAAAACATGGTAGATCTGTTGCGGCAATTGCGGGATTTGTGTTCGCCAGAAGGACAAACAACAAACGACCAAGCCTCTTCAGCTGTCAAGTTGATTGAACAACTCAACATCAATGAAGCAATTCGCGCGGCTCGTGCTTTTGCTCTGTATTTTCAGTTGATTAACATCATAGAGCAGGAATACGAGCAACGGCAGCAATTAAGTCGCTTTGAAGCCGAAACAGAAGTTATAGAACCAGAAACGCGACCAAATGCTAATTATTCGTCCAATCAAGGAGAAGACGACGGCCCTGTGACTGGGGGACTAGCAGCAGAGTTGCTCACAAAAAATTATGCCCAAAAAACCCAAACCAAACTCAAAGGTACTTTTGCAGCTTTATTTCCCCATTTATTTAAACTGAATGTTCCACCCCAGCAAATTCAACGTCTGATTTCCCAGTTGGATGTACGCTTAGTGTTCACAGCGCACCCAACAGAAATTGTGCGTCATACCATCCGTGATAAGCAGCGACAAGTGGTACAACTGTTGCAAAAACTGGATGCTTTAGAAAATGGCTTGGGAAGTACAGGAGTGGGACATTCTTGGGAAGTCGCAGATGTGCGGGAACAATTACTTGAAGAAATTCGTTTGTGGTGGCGCACAGACGAACTCCACCAGTTCAAACCCACGGTGCTGGATGAAGTGGATTATGCTCTACATTACTTCCAAGAAGTTTTATTTGACGGCATTCCCCAACTTTATAAACGGTTTAAATATACACTAGCGAATACTTTTCCTTGGCTAGAACCACCGAGTAAGAATTTCTGCTCCTTTGGTTCTTGGGTAGGTTCAGATAGGGATGGTAACCCATCAGTGACACCAGAAATTACCTGGCGAACAGCTTGCTATCAACGGAAAATGGTGCTGGGAAGATATATCGAGTCAGTGAAAAATCTGATTGAATTATTAAGTGTGTCAATGCACTGGAGCGATGTCTTACCAGATTTGCTCGAATCTCTAGAATTGGATCAATCCCAGTTGAGTGAAGTATACGACGCCCTAGCGCTGCGTTATCGACAAGAACCTTATCGACTGAAATTAGCTTATGTACTCAAACGGCTAGAAAATACCCGCGATCGCAATTTAGCTTTGTACAATCGGGAAACCCCAAAAAATCAAGATAGCCCTTTATACCTTTCTGATGCCGAGTTTTTAGCAGAACTGCGGTTAATTGAGCGTAACTTGACAGAAACCGGTTTAAGTTGTAAAGCCCTAGAAGATTTAATTTGTCAGGTAGAAATATTTGGCTTTAATTTGACACAACTTGATATCCGTCAAGAATCATCCCGCCACTCTGATGCCTTGAATGAGATTCTAGAATACCTACAAGTACTACCCCAAGCTTACAACGAACTTTCGGAAGCCCAAAGAGTTGCTTGGTTAACCACAGAACTGCAAACCAGACGCCCATTAATTCCATCAGAACTGCCATTTTCCGAAAAAACCAACGATGTGATTGAAACCTTTCGCATCGTGCGATCGCTGCAACAAGAATTCGGCGTCAACATCTGTAAAACTTACATTATCAGCATGTGCCGCCAAGTCAGCGATGTTTTGGAAGTATTGCTCTTAGCCAAAGAAGCCAGACTTTTTGACCCCGCCATTGCTGTGGGAACCATTCAAGTCGTTCCTTTATTTGAAACAGTAGAAGACTTGCAACGCTCCAGAAGCGTTATGCGAGAATTATTTGAACTGCCCTTGTATCGCGCTTTGTTAGCCGGCGGCTATGCAGCGCACAAGTGGGAAGCGGACGCGGAGACAGAGGGACACGGGGACGCGGGGAAGGATACGGAGACAAAGGGACACGGTGACACCGACAATTCTTTCCCCGCGTCCCCGTGTCCCTCTGTCTCCGCG
>NZ_JACKZU010000857.1:0-239 GCF_014222165.1 Nostoc sp. 2RC | reverse complement strand
TGCCGAGAAAAGCCTCTAGATAGATAACAGGTGCCCGTACCGCAAACCGACACAGGTAGTCAAGATGAGAATTCTAAGGTGAGCGAGCGAACTCTCGTTAAGGAACTCGGCAAAATGACCCCGTAACTTCGGGAGAAGGGGTGCTCTTTAGGGTTCACGCCCAGAAGAGCCGCAGTGAATAGGCCCAAGCGACTGTTTATCAAAAACACAGGTCTCTGCTAAACCGTAAGGTGATGTAT
>NZ_JACKZU010000807.1:0-409 GCF_014222165.1 Nostoc sp. 2RC | reverse complement strand
GGACCGGGATGGACATACCTCTGGTGTACCAGTTGTCGTGCCAACGGCATAGCTGGGTAGCTATGTATGGACGGGATAAGTGCTGAAAGCATCTAAGCATGAAGCCCCCCTCAAGATGAGATTTCCCAACTTCGGTTATAAGATCCCTCGAAGATGACGAGGTTAATAGGTTCGAGGTGGAAGCGTGGTGACACGTGGAGCTGACGAATACTAATCGATCGAAGACTTAATCAAATTTTTTAAAAGCGTTTTGCGACGCAAAACTTACTTACTATCTAGTTTTGAATGTATAATCATTCATTTGTCTGGTGACAATGGCAAGGAGGTCACACCTGTTCCCATGCCGAACACAGAAGTTAAGCTCCTTAGCGCCAATGGTAGTCGGACTGACGTTTCGCTAGAGTAGGAC
>NZ_JACKZU010000120.1:0-21095 GCF_014222165.1 Nostoc sp. 2RC | reverse complement strand
GGGTTAAAGGGTAAGGGTTAAAGGTTTTTTCTTTCCCTTTTCCCCTTTCCCTTTCCCCCAAAACCCGACAAGTATTGGAAGACAAGAGGTATGGAGAAGAATTTGGCGCAGCTTCACAAAGAAATTTATTGAGATTGGTGCTGATTTGCAAGCATCTGATATGTAACCTGGAAATCATCATTTGTTATCTGAATCAGACTGGAGTCGCTCAATCCTTGTGCGCGGTATCGACGAATTGCGCTTAAAGCAGCTTGATTGCTTAACAAAGCTAAGTCTGCGCCATTCCAACCTTCGGTAACTGTCGCCCAGGTTTCTAAATCGACATCAACCAAGGGACGATCTAGATTGTGAACTTGTAAAATTGCTAATCGGCTAGCTCGATCTGGTAGATCGATTTTGATTTGTAAGTCTAATCTTCCGGCTCTAAGCAAGGCAGGATCGAGGGTTTCTGGACGGTTGGTTGCTCCGACTAACAATACTTTCGGGCATTCATGCAATCCATCCAATTCGGTGAGTAATTGCCCCACAACGCGATCGCTAACTCCAGAATCACCACTGAATCGTCCCCGTGCTGGTGCAAGGGTATCTATTTCATCTACAAACACAACACAAGGCGCTGCTTGCCGAGCTTTGGCAAAGAGTTCTCTGACTGCTTGTTCTGCCGCACCTACCCACCGACTGAGTAATTCCGGGCCATTCACAGCAATAAAATTGGCTCTAGCCTGAGAAGCGATCGCTTTTGCCAGTAATGTTTTCCCCGTTCCCGGCGGCCCCCACAACAAAATCCCACGGGGAGGCTTGGCTTTGGTTTGTTCGTATAGTTCGGGATAGAGGAGTGCGCCTTCTACAGATTCTTGAAGTTTTTGTTTGACATCATCCAAACCACCAATGTCATCCCAACTGACATTTGGTGCTTCCACTGCTACAGACCTGAGAACTGAGGGTTTTATTTCCTTAATTGCTTCGAGAAAATCCTGTTGCATAACAGTCATATTCTCAGGAATGGGACTGTTAAGGGAAGGGACTTGACGACGCAGAGCAATGTAGGCTGCTTTTTGACACAGAGCTTTAATATCAGCACCGACAAAACCAACAGCCAAATCGGCGATCGCTCCTAAATCAACCCCAGTCTCCAACGGTATGGCACTTGTTAAAATCGTGAGAATTTCCCATCGTCCATTGCGATCGGGAACGCGAAAATGAACTTCGCGATCGAAGCGTCCAGGACGACGCAGCGCCGGATCGAGATAATCGGGACGATTTGTTGCCGCTAATACGAGTACGCCCTCGGTTTTAGCAAATCCATCCATTAACCCAAGCAACTGCGCCACTAGTCTTTTTTCAACTTCACCTTCTACTTGGCTGCGATCTGGGGCAAGACTGTCAATTTCATCAATAAATATCAGGCAGGGAGCAGAACGAGTGGCTTTCTCAAAAATACTTCGCAAACGAGCTTCCGCTTCCCCGTAATACTTGCTCATCACCTCTGGGCCATTGATGGCAATGTAGTTTAACTCTAACTCTTGTGCCAAAACACGGGCTGTTAAAGTTTTTCCCGTACCAGGCGGCCCGACTAGCAAAACCCCACGGGGCGGCTCTAACCCTAATTTTGCCAATAAATCTGGACGTTTCAGGGGAATTTCAACTAACTCTCTGATTTCTTGGAGAACATCAGCCAAACCACCGACATCTTGCCAAGAAGTTTTTGAGTTCGTCTTAGCTGATGGGGGGGTGACATCAGCATCATCAGCTGCATCGGTGGCATTAGATCGGACTCCGCTAGAACTATTTTTTCTGGGAATATTGCCTTGTCGCGGAATACTACTGATATTATGAGAGCGAATTTGAATAGAAGTTTTTAACTCTCCTTTCTCTGCTTTTTCTTCTAAAGCTTTGGCAATTTCTAATAGTTGTTCAAATCCTTTAAATATGTCATCCATTGATTTCACTTAAATAAAAGGTCGAGAAACTTTATTTGGTATTTAACTTCAAAACAATTAAAAAATTCAATAAACTTATTACACGAATCTTGGAAAAAAAATTTTTATTGCCTCATACCAAGGCGCAAAGAATGACAGAAAAATTACCTATTCATAGTGTTTCTTAATCTACTGAAATAATGAGTACTGCCCTTTATAAATTCGATAAAACTCTGCGTAACTCTGCGCTTAACTCTGCGTCCCTTTGCGTTTAAAAACATTCGTTCTGTACCTCACCTCATTTAATACTGAATAATCGCAGACGAGCAAAGTTAAAGGGGGCAGTGAAATTGTTGTAGCGAATTCGCAAACGTTCTTCAAATTGGCGATCGAGTGCTTCAACTTGTTCGCTAAATTGTGATTCTGCTTCCCAAGGAATTAGGTAGGCTGCGTTGTAAATCATTGTGTCCATTTGGGGAGTATTTTCCACTACATCGATGGCAATAGAGTTAAGAGTGCCTTGAAATAAATTAATGATGCCTTGTTTGCGATCGCTCATTCCTTGTTCGATGGCTTGTCCTATTTGGATTACTTGCTCCATACTCAGGGGTTGACCGGCTAGCTTATCCCTTTCGGTTTTGAGATTCGGGTGTTCTGCTAACAATCCCTGAATTTCTGCCTTGGTATCCCAAAAAACTTTGACACTAACTTCTCGGCGACCTGATAACTTTGCCAGTAATTGCGTCAATTCTTCTTGATGAGGACGAATTAATTCTTGTGAAAACGTTTCCCAGTTGGCAACCAAAAGTCCAAATTGCACTGGTAGTAAATTGCCATCGCCTGTTTGCATGATTTCCTCAAGGACTTTTTCATGATTGAGCAGGTTACGACGGCTGGCTAAATAACGCTCTTGCTGTGCTTGGGAGTAGATGACTGCAAAATTATCCAAAATTTTAATTTGTATCGGTTGCCCATCTAAGCCCTGTAAATTTAAGTTTTCTGGAGCAGGCAAGGTCAAAATTCCATAAATGTAAAAACCATAACTCATAAGAATGTATTACCAAAAGAAATAGGGAATAGGGAATAGGGAACAGGGAAGGAATATAGCGAGTTATTTATAATTAAATAACTAGATAAAAAAGTTACAAAGATTTAGAGGTAAGTACTAATCGTAACTTGGCATGAATTAAGTTTAATTGAGCCAGTCCTAAGTCCAAGTCACCTTCAACCACCACACCGGTATTTAATAGGCGATCGAGGAGTTCTAGGATAGAGGGTTGACTGGAGGTTTCGCCAGGGTAATATCCCCCAGATTGCGGAAGTAAAGTTCCTATTTCACCCAAGTTAATATTTAAATCGGCTGGGTCAATATCAAATACCTCACAAAGCTGAATAACTTGTTTTTCGAGCTGTCGCAGGCTTTCAGCAGCCCGGTCTAACTCATAATCGTTGAGGATGCCGGCATCCATACGCCGAATCACTTGAGCTTCCATGAGTTGGCGTATGAGTTCGACAACCGTCAATAACAACGGTGCTAAACCTGAATCTGAATTTTTTGATTTGCTAATCGCCTGCATTCTGATGATTAAGAGGATTGATTGCTTTGAGCGATCGCAGTTCTGCTTCTAGACTGGCGACACGCTCTTGAAGTTGTTGATTATTTGTTAATAGAGTGCGAGTTTGACTATTAAGATAGGGGTCGCTCTCCCACCAGTTAATTCCAATTTCTTTGGCTTTATCAACAGAAGAAATCAACAAACGAATTCGGATGTTGAGCAGTTCTGTGGAGCCGACGGAAACAGAAATATCTCCTGCTATAACAATGCCTTTATCTAAAACTCGTTCGAGAATATCTGCCAAGGTAGAACCTTGAGTTGATGCGATAATTCCCCGGTTAGTATTAGTACTCATTTGTTTATTAAATGACTAGAATCAAAAGCCACTTGTGATACGTTCGGCAACTCAGCATTACCTTGCATTTGCAATAATACTCCTTGCTCTCTGAGAGACTTGAGTGCAGCGACAATTTGACTGCGATCGATCCCTAATTCGGTTGCTAAATCAGAGAAACGCTTTCCTGGAGACTTGCACAGATAGTTGTAGACTTCATGCTCGTAAGGTACTCGTTGTTCCAGTACAATCTGATTTTGGCTGTCTGATATTATCTCTGGCGGCTGGAATTGAGTGTTTGTACTACGATGCAATTCACTTAAAACCTCTTCCAGTAGCCGAATTGCTTCCACACGAGGTTGATTCGTGCGAGTCAGCAGGATATCGGCACAAATATCTTGGAAATTAGGCTCTTCAAAGTTTACGGAAATTTCGTGTTCGTGGCAGATTCTCGCAATCATCAGACAGGAACGTAACCCACCGCCTTGTCCAGAGCCAGAGCGACTCCAAAACATCCGCACTAAGCGCACGATTTTGTCTGCTTTCTCAGAATCTATGCCTGTTTTTTGAATTACAATCTCCTGCTGAGTCAGTTCATCAGGTGGAGGCATATCGATAGTAATAACACGATCCATCAAAGCATCTTGAGTTGCATGGACTCCACAATACTCTTGAGGATTTGATGTTAAGATTGCCCGAAACTGGGGATGAACCCGGATATACTCGGCTCGATGTTGGTTTGTTGGTAATACTAATAGCCTTTCCTCAAGTACCGAGAGTAAAACGTTATTTACCTCTGGGTGCGATCGATTGAATTCGTCGTAAACCAGCGTAAATCCCTCTTTACAAGCTAGGGTTAATCGTGCGTCAACCCAATGTTGTCGCAGTTCATCCTCAACTTTGATCACGCTGTGGATGAAGTTATCAACAACCTTTTTGCGGGTGTAACCTAATTGATTACCAATCAAGTCTGAGGTTTTAAACTCATCATCTCCAAATAAGAGGATGATAGGCTGGTTGAGCAAATCAGCCAGATGCATTGCCAGAGTAGTTTTTCCGACTCCAGCCGCACCACGTAAATGTACTGAAAAACCTGATTGTAGATAACGCAAAGCACGTTGAGTGATGCGTTGAATAGCAGGGGTATTGACAAATCGCTGTGGAGATGCATTTAATACTGTTGTCAAACTCTAAGTACCTCCTCAATAAGCATTTTATAAAAAAGTAATTTTTGGTACATCGGATATATAAAATACTGGACTCAAATCCCACGCATTTTGGTATCAACACAAGACTAGTAATGTTTAATATCTATGTCATCAGCATGATTACGGTCTTGCGAGGACAGCTTTAGTAAATCCACACGAGTGTAAAGTGATATGGTTCTGCGCTTTTTACTATTACCGATTACCGGCCCATTAATGGGGGTAACGTGGCTTGGGGAAAAAATTTTAGAACAAGCAAGTACTGAAATTGATGATAAAGAAAATCTCAGCAAGCAGCTTCTAGCACTGCAACTTGCTTTTGATATGGGAGAAATTCCTGAAGAAGAGTTTGAAATTCAGGAAGAAGCCCTTTTGTTAGCGATTCTGGAAGCAGAAAAGCAGGAACGCGATCGCACACAAGAGTAAGGCAGGAGCCATTAGCTTATGATTCTTTATTGAACGATTATTTAAGTATTTTCACTCATGATAAAGGTTTTTTTGTAACTAATAATTATTTTTAGCACTATTAAACATCTAATTTTGTAGGAAATCTAATGATTACAATACAAGTCATTGAAAATAAGACTGGAAAACCTGTAAAAGACTCAAAAGTTTCTATATATAAACCTTGGGGAGGTGGTTTTAAAAAAGGTTATACAAATGCTGATGGAGAAGTTTCTATTGATTTTGAGCTTCCTTGTAAAGGTGAATTAGCTATTAATGGAAATAAAGTACATGAAGGAGAGATGAAAGCCTATATGAAATTGTATATTTAATTAAATATTAGTAAATATTTTAAATTGTTATTGGGTGTAATCATAAATGAATAATTTAATAACTTGCATAGAGTGTGGACATAATCCTATTAGTACTCAAGCTTCTCAATGTCCGAAGTGTTCAAAAAATCCTCACGGACAGGTTTGTAAAATTTGTTTTTCAAAAGTGGCACAATCTAAAGCAATAGTAAGAAAACAATATTTTTTTGAGGATCAAGAATACTTTCATTACGGTAGATGGGCTAAAAAACTTGATGATGGTTGTCAAGATAACTATTACCATCAATCTTGTATTGATAAGCTTGATACTATTCTATATAAATGTCCTACTTGTTCATTTATTAATACAAAATTTAGTAAGTCATGTTTGAATTGTGGTCAGCCTTTTAAAACTGTATATTGTAATTATTGTTATCATTCCTTATTAGAAGTAATAGCTGTAAAAGGTGATAATATTTTGGGTGAAGGTAAATTTTTTCACAGTATTTGTGCTAATAGTATAAGACCTTTTTTTGAAGAAACAGCAAGAAAAGACGCTATTTTAGAGCAAGAACGTAAAAGAAAGCAAGCTGAAGAGGCTATCATTAGAGAACGTGAGAGAAAAGAACAAGAATTACGTGATGAAGAACGTAAAATAAATGAGGAAATTGATAGAAAAAATCGCGAAAAGGAATATTGGTGGAGAGAAAGAGGCTTTTCTTCAGTATTATTTATGCTTGTTTCAGGTTATTTATCTTTTATAACTTATAATAGTTTTTATTGGTTTTCTTTAATATGTGGTCTATATTCTATAATTGTTTTCCTAATTATTTTATATAAAAGTATATATTAAAAAATTCAAATTTTATATCTATATATAATAACCTCTCTAGCAATTAACTAAAGAGGTTTTTTAAGTATTTTTATCACTTGAGTTAGCGTATTTAGTAAGTTAGTTATATGATACTTTGTACCTCTAGTTTACGCATCCAGTGTTTATCTCGTTAGTTGCAAGAGATCAGCTTGTATGATTCTTGCATTAATATTCCAATGTTATGGTATTGAATTTGGGTGTATTGTCCTCTAAGTCAGTATTTGCTTGCTGATGGGTGATGGCTTCTTCAGCAATGATTTGACTATTCAAAATAGCAAGACGCTGCTGAATCTGATTTCGGCGTGCTTCGAGTTTCTGTAGTTCCTGCTCTAAACGCTCTTTTTCCAACATCATTTTGTAAGCATTTAAGTAAACTCTTGCTTGCGAACGTTGAGGAGGCATTGAGCTAAGTTTGGCTTGAATTTGTCCGCGATTTGGAGTGCGATGCATAATAAATTTCTCTTTGGGTATGAAAGTATTTAGTCTAATTAGCCGTTAAAATAAACAGCCGGCTGCTGCTTGGATGCGTTCTAAAGGCTGAACTGAGCGAGGAAGCACTGGTAAGCGAACTATTGTTAAACCAGGAAAATCGCAATTAATGGTTGCTGTAGAAGTAAAGCGGTTGAGAACAAGGTAATTCTGGCTTACACCTATTTCTTGCAGAGATTTGAACAAGCGTTGTTGTTCGGCAAGTACGCTAGCCTGATTAAGTGTAACCCCAATAAACTCTGCTTGCTGTGGGTCTTTTAGCACTTTTTGGGCTTTGACTACGCGCTGTCGCAAAGTTCGTAAACGCCCCATAAACTCTGTACGACCAAGAACATTTTGATACTTGATCCAGAGTTTGAAAATCCATGCTAGCCAGTCTGCTAGTGCAGTTGGCATTTCTAGAAAACGCAGAAGATGACCTGTAGGAGCAGTGTCTAAAATAATCAAGTCTTCTTCTTGCTGCTCTAGCAATTCCATTACTGTTAACAGGGAAAGCATTTCATCAATCCCTGGTAAAGCTTGCTCGACAATTTTGCGCCAGGCAACAGGAGCATAAGCCATTTCAATAGCTTCGCTTGTTTGGGTTTCGCCACTCATCATTTCGGCCAGTTCCCACAGGTAATCGGCTCGGAATTGCTCTAGAAGGCGATCGCTATCTACTTCCTGACCTCGAAGATTAGCTGTTATTTGATATGTTTCGTGTCCTAAACTCAGACCAAAGGCATCACCCAAGGAGTGCGCTGGATCGATGGAAACCATACGAATTTTGCGATCGGGATGTTGTTGAGCCATAGCCCAACCAATCGCAGCTGCTACTGTGGTCTTGCCTACTCCACCTTTACCGCCAATTAGTAACAGACGGCGACCTTGGGTGAGAAAATCTCCAAAGCTAGGAGGAATTGTTTCAGGCCATTGAACTGGGAGTAGATTGATAGGAAATAGCGGTTCAAGCTCAGGAACATGGATTTGGTTGATGAGATGCTTAAGGGCTACAATTCCCAAAGGCTCCTTATCTTGCTGTGGCACAATAAAAATCGGCTTGCCGTTAGCAAGATCTGTATACTGACCGATGAGTGGTTGTTGTTCTTGGTAACGATCGCGGTCAGTGGCACTGCTAATAACTTGATTGACAAACAAACCTCCGCAAGGAACCTGCATGGTTTGTAAGGCTTCTAGGAATCGTTTTGACTCCAACCAACTCATTGGTTCGGCGATCGCAACTAACAAACAAGCTGTATGCTTAGGATCTTGAAGCAGACGACGACCTTGGGATAGTTCAGCTTTTAAGGTATGCAAAAAATCGTCAGCGCGATCGGGTGTGTAACTCCCAGCAAAGGTCTTGCTAATATATCGATGCTTTTCTTGAAACAGTTCCAGAGAGTGCAGGAAAGTGTCTAAAAAATCCATCAAGCCAAACAAGTTGAGCGTATGACCGCTAGGAGCCATATCTACTACTACTCGATGTACCTGCTGTTCGTTGAAAAGGCGTTGGATCTCTAACAAACCCATCAATTCATCCAGTCCAGGCCAATCTAAATCCCAAACTGGAAGCAAGTCTTCTCCTTCAACAAAACTACCACGCTCTACTAACAGTTCTAAAACCTGGCCGTAACGTTCTTTAAACTTTTGTAGCAAAAGCTTTGCATCCAACGCCCTGACTAGTAAATTCGGTAGTTCCGCTATGGGACGAGGAATGTCATCAACGCTAATTTGTAATACATCTCCCAGAGAGTGGGCCGGATCGGTTGAAATTAAAAGAATTTGCTCGTTGACAAATTGCTGCGCCCAACGACATGCAAAGGTGCAGGAGATTGTTGTTTTTCCGACTCCACCTTTGCCGCTAAACATAGCAAGGTGTAGGTTATCAAAAATTTCCATCTCGTTTGTCACTTCCGCCGTTTTAGGATAAAGTTACTACATATTTTTGAAAATAACTTAAGTAATTTCACTGAATAAAGGAATTTAAAACGTTAATTTTTCGCAGATGGGATTTACAAAACTTCTATTCTATTGGCTACCGTGTACACATAAGTCATTCCACCCGATGTAGAGACGTAGCAATGCTACGTCTCTACCCGATGATGGGTCTGACCCTCTATTCACCAGCTGCATCTTGTAAAGGGGAGGGAACTAGATTTTCCTTTACAAGTGCGGATTAAGGGGGGTAATTCGACTTGTGATTCTATAGGGTGGTGACAGGGAAAGTTTTACAAAAGAATGTGTAATGAATTTTCTTGAAGTACTTACAAAGATTAGCCGAGGAACTATAACTGAGAGAAAGATTTAGCTAGGGGTGTCCAAAGGTAAGGAGATAAGATGGTTAACAGTTCTGAAGGCGATATAAATATTGGGTGTCATGTCCAAGGTATTTCTGAATACAACTTTTTTGCTGAAAGTCAATCTGCGGACATTCATCATCGTTTACTGAAAATAGACTCCCCCTACTTAGGACTAAAAACTTTTGCAATTAAAGATAAAGATAAATTTTTTGGTCGGGAAAAGTGGATTGCTAATTTGGGCGATCGCTTAAAAAAAGATGATGCAATCTTGCTTTTAGGTGCAGCATCCAGTGGTAAATCATCGTTGATTTTGGCAGGTTTAATTCCTGATTTAGGATATCATAACAATTCCTTGATTAATATCACTTTTCAACCAAATGACAATCCTTTTAAATCTATTTATAAATGTCTGGTTTTTACCTATGGTGAAAAATCCAAAATAGCAGATATTTGTCGAGATATAAGAGAAGATACTTTAATTGAAATTACCACATTACTGAAACAAGATTATGAATGTGTGCTGATTTTTATTGACCGATTTGAAGAACTATTTACGAAAACTCCAAAGCCGGAACGTGACAAATTTGTTGCTAATCTGTTTCAATTGAGTCAGCAGCAGGATAGCTCTGTGAAAATAGTTTTAACAATGCGGTCTGATTTTTTGGATAGATTTAGTGAGTATCCACAACTTGCGAAGCTCCACGATCGCTATAGTTGTATACTCACTAGAATGAGCGATGACGAATTAAAGTTAGCGATCGCTGAACCTGCTGCTAAACATGGCGTGACCTTTGAACAAGGGCTAATCGAGCAAATTCTTGATGATTTTCACCAACAAAATGATTCTTTACCACTTCTGCAATACACCCTGGATGTACTGTGGAAAAGCGAAAATCTTCAAAACCGAATTCTGCAAATAAAGACTTATCAACAACTAAAAGAACAAATATTTGGTGATTTCCACGAACAAGCTCATCAATTTATTAATCCTAGTGTTGGATGCTACGATTTCCATTTGCAAGAACAGGAACAAGAGATTCAAAAGTTAAATCTTGCACTGACTGAATTAAAATTGCGCGAACAATCAGCCAGAGTTTTGAATTTGCTTCCCTTGCAACCGCTAGAGGGTTTGGTACTGGCAATTCAAACAATGGGTGAAAACCTAGAAAAATACCCAAATCAGCTTTTACCTTGTGTTTTGGGAAGCTTAAAGGAAGCAACGCACACACCCACAGAGGCAAATAGCTTGCGGGGACACGAACAAGAGGTGAATTGTCTAGCCTTTAGTCCTGATGGTAAATTTATTGCCAGTGGTAGTAGTGATTCTACGGTGTGCTTGTGGAATATCATTGGCAATCCCACTGCTGAATTTTTGCTGGGACATCAGCAAGAGGTGAATTGTCTAGCCTTTAGTCCTGATGGCAAGTTTATTATTAGTGGCAGTATTGACGGAATTTTGTGTTTATGGGATTTACAAGGTAATCTCATTACTCAACCGTGGCAAGGACATGAGGAAGGAATTATTGCCGTCGCCTTTAACTCAAATGGCAACTCCATTATCAGCGTTGGTTTTGACGGAACGGTGTGTTTGTGGGATTTACAAGGTAACGCCATTACTCAATCTTGGCGCGGACACAAGGAAGGAGTTATTTCCGTCGCCTTTAGTGTAAATGGCAATTCCATAATCGGCGTTGGTTTTGATGGAACAGTGTGTTTGTGGGATTTACAAGGTAACGCCATCACTCAACCCTGGCAAAAATATGAGGCAAAAATTATTTGCGTCGCCTTTAGCCCCGATGGCAAGTTTATTGTCAGTGGTAGTAGTGATTCTACGGTGCAGTTGTGGGACATCCAAGGTAATCTTATCGGTAAACCTTGGCGCGGACATGAAGGAAGTGTAAATTCCGTAGCCTTTAGCCCTGATGGCAAGTTTATTATTAGTGGTAGTTGCGATCGCACAATCCGTTTGTGGGATATTGACGGCAACCCCATGACTCAACCTTGGCGGGGACATGAAGCACAAGTTAATTCCCTAGCCTTTAGTCCCGATGGCAAGTTTATTATTAGTGGTGGCGATAAAACTGTGCGTTTATGGGAGCTACATCAAATATTACAACAACGGGTCATGGGGCGATCGCAGCGTCAATATGAAAATTGGGTCAATGATGTCGCCTTCAGCCCCGATGGCCACTGGATTGTTAGTGCCAGCAATGATACTACAGTGCGCTTGTGGGATATTCACGGTAACCCCATCGGTGAACCTTGGCGCGGACATGAAAAAGAAGTCAATTCTGTAGCCTTTAGCCCCGATGGTAAATTGATTGTCAGTGCCAGCAATGATACTACAGTGCGCTTGTGGGATATTCACGGTAACCCCATCGGTGAACCTTGGCGCGGACATGAAAAAGAAGTCAATTCTGTAGCCTTTAGCCCTGATGGTAAATTGATTGTCAGTGCCAGCAATGATACTACAGTGCGCTTGTGGGATATTCATGGCAACCCCATCGGTGAACCTTGGCGCGGACATGAAAAAGAAGTCAATTCTGTCGCCTTTAGCCCCGATGGTAAGTTTATTGTCAGTGGCAGCAATGATACTACAGTGCGCTTGTGGGATATTCATGGCAACCCCATCGGTGAACCTTGGCGCAGACATGAAAAAGAAGTGAATTCTGTCGCCTTTAGCCCTGATGGCAACTGGATTGTCAGCGCCAGCAATGATACTACAGTACGCTTGTGGGATATTCACGGTAACCCCATCGGTGAACCTTGGCGCAGACATGAAAAAGAAGTGAATTCTGTGGCCTTTAGCCCTGATGGTAACTGGATTGTCAGCGCCAGCAATGATACTACAGTACGCTTGTGGGATATTCACGGTAACCCCATAACTCAACCTTGGCGCGGGCATGAGTATTGGGTAAATTCCGCAGCTTTTAGCCCTGATGGCCAACTGATTGCCAGTGCTAGTCTTGATGGAACAGTGCGTTTGTGGCGTTGTGGGTGGCAAGAGTGGTTGCAAGTTTGCTGCAACAGGTTAAATTATCATCCCATCTTTGAAAATCCTGAAAGTGGTAGCGATGTAGAAATTGCTTACCAAACTTGTCAAAAATATGTATGGAATCCACAATGTCCTCAACAATTGAATAACCAAGGTGCAACAAAGCTAAAAGAAAAACCTGATTCACCAGCTTTGGAGGACTTCAACCAAACAGTTCAACTTAATTTCACATACCACTGGAAACATCGCCTTGCTTGGCAATCAGTACCCACAGATGTAATAGGATGTTAATTCTCTATGAGAATATCGGTTTTGTGTCAATACGGTTCGATTAAAAGGGAAAGGGCAAAGGGGAAAAGTTTCAAATACATCCTTTACCCTTTATATCATGTCCGCTTGATTACTTATTAAACCCGAAAAACCCCACCCTTTAATCCCCTCCCCGCTCTTCGGGAGGGTAGACAAAGCGTAGCTTTGGCTCTTTGGGGTGCAATACTGTGGGAATCATAACTAATTATGCGGACATAATATTACCCCTTAACCTTTTTCCAGACTACAAGGGAAGTTCATACCGATAATTAAGTAGCTCAACCTAAAAAAACGTCATACGTAGATGTCAATAAATAAATGTAGTGGCGTGGCAAGGCTAAATTGTTGCAATAGATTTTATTGTGGGATTGGTGTCCTCACCCGTCTGGGCGGGCAAGATGCCCACCCCACAAGAGTCAAGCTAATGCACTCTTTTAGCCTTGCCAGTCCAGTAGGGTGTGTTATGCCGTAGGCTAACGCACCTCTGTAGACTATAGCAATTGAGGTGCGTTACGCTTTGCGATAACGCACCCTACCATTGTTTTATGTTTAATTAAGTTGACCTACTTATCATTAGATTTCATGAGCACATCCTTGCAATATTGCTAATTACTATCTACAGCAGTTTGCAATTTAGTGAAGTAACTAATTAGATTTGAGTGATAAATATCAATCATGTTATGGCCCTATAATGGTAGCTTTGCTATTCCGATAGTGTTGCGTAGCAAAAGCTATTCTAACCTTTGACTTCTGTAGCCGTGGCCTTGTAGTAGGGTATTCTGCTGTATATATTTGCATCTAACTATAGATAATCATAATTTTCAGAGAAAAACATCTATTTTAAGAAATAGGAAATACTCTTCCAAGCGATATAAATTACTAAATTTGTTTGTATAAGATAAAGTACAAGCAAATATCTAGCTATCATACGACAAAATAAATTTTTGTAGTCAAAATTGATTATCGATGATTATTTTCCTGCCACTTATTAAGTACATCTTCTACCAAAATTTCTTTTATCCAAATTTGCAATACAATCACTAATGGAACAGCAAGAAACACACCTAAAAAACCGAAAAATCTACCAAAAAATACTACTGCTACTAAAGTAACTGCTGGTAAAAGAGATGCTTGGCTTTTCATCACTAAAGGCACTAAGATGAGACTTTCAACCTGCTGAATTCCAAAGTATAAAGCTATAACAGCAGCGATTTATTTTCCAAGGTGCTTCGCTTAATGCTAACAGTGCAGGCGGAATCACACTCAAGGTCGGCCCAACATTTGGAATAAACTCTAATAATCCTGCCAATATAGCATTAACTAATGGCAATGGTATTCCTAAAATTAACAATCCGACATAGCTCAATATGGCAATAAACAGCATAGTCAGGAGTGTGCCTTTTATCCAACCAGTCAATGAGACTACACATTTATTCAAAATTTCATCAACTCGCTGACGATAAAAGGCAGGAAATAACAATATAAATCCACGTCGATACGGTGAGGGATTAGCTAATAACATAATTGTGAGAGCTACAAAGAGCAGTAAACCTAAAATAATAGAAAGCGAACTACTGATTAAGCTAAAAAAGTTGTTTATTAGCCGATTTAACCAGTCTTGTAAACCTTGAGTCAGATATCTAAGCCCGCGAATATTTTCTAATAATTGGTCAGGAATTACATTTTGTAACCAATTGTTCCACGATCGCAACTTTTCTATTGCCATAGGCATAATATCGCCAAATTGTTCCAATTGAGCTATAATCTGCGGTACAATCAGTACAAAGAAAATGGTCAAAATGACCAACAAAATAATAATTGATATCGCAACTGCGATTCCTCGTTTAATACGGAATTTTTGGAAAAAAAATACTAATTGATTAAGGACTGTAGCTAAAACTATAGATGCAAATACTAATAAAATAATTTGCCGAATTTGCCACAGGATGTAAATCGATATAACAAGAACAAAAAAAACCACTAATTGTCCAAATCGCACAATACACCCCCGTTTTCCCTGTTTACAGCGATTGTGCTAACTATAATAATGATTTAAAGATAGCGATATTAATATTTTAAAAAAGCTACTTTAAGGCTGATTTTGAAAAATACCCTTATATCTACCTTCCGACATAATTTACTGAATTTAACTTGCATTTATAAAAATTTTTGTGATTAGGGGCTTTTAAATAAAAATATTCTGTTTTTTATTTGTCTGTCTCATCTAGCGTCTTAAGTGGTTCGTTTATTTTGGTTATTAATTTTTATAAATTCTTTATTTTAGTTTGCTCTAGACAATTTAAAATATGAGTGACTAACTGCGAATATATAATGGGTTTTTTCATACAATCATCAGCACCGATCGCAAATAATTTTTCTACAATGTCTGCTTCTAAATTATCAACCATAAACATTACTGGCAAAAATTTCCAGTAGGGTTCGTTACGTACTACTTGACAAAGTTCGATTCCATTAATATGGGGCATTTCTACATCTAAAATTAGTAAATCTGGAGAGAATTCTGTCAGAATGTCCCAGAAATTATCTGAGTTTTCTAAAGTTATTAAATTCCATACCAATGGTTTTAGATAATATTCCATAGTAGTTAGAGTCTGTGGATCGTCATCTACTACGATTATTCTCGCTTCTGCGATGCAATCTCTTTGTAATATTTGATTAACTGACTCTAAAATTTGGCTAGGAGACATGGATTTTTGCAAAAAAGCACATCCACCAGCACGAGCAACTTCGACACGTTTAATAAAATCATTTTGGTCAGTCAAAGCTAATGTTGGTATTGATGGTACTGGTGTTTCGCTTGCGGGAAGTGTTCGCTGGGATAATTCTGCAAGTAATTGCAAACTGTCTTTTACATAATCAATATCCAGTAGCACTACATTAGGATTGAAAGATGCAATTATTTTTCTAGTAGCTGCAATGTCATCAATAAATTTAATCTCTATTTCGTGGTTTACAGCCTCCTCTAGTAATTCTTCAACGATTTGGCGATCGCTACTAATCACCAATAGCATATTTTGGTTTTGTTCAGATGGAGTTTTGTCTAACTTTTGTTGCAAATTTCTCAAAAGTTTATCTAAATAGAAACAGTTAGCTTGGCTAATAAATTTTTCACTTTGCAATAAACTTTCTATTTTATTAACCAGCCGCGAACCCTCTATAAATCCGAAACTACCCAACGAACCAACTAATTTATGAGCTTCTTGTTCTGCTTTTTGTTGTAATTTAGTCTCAAGCTTACCTTTTCTTAAAGCGTCAGCAGCTTGCTTCAATACTGCAATACGCGAGCCTAACTTAGCTTGGAAATTTTGCCGTTCTTTAGCAATGGCTGTGAGAAGAATTTGCTGTTGTTGGGAATTACTTTCTGGTTCAGTTATCAAATAACTTTGTTCATTAGATAAAGCTTTCAATCGATAACCCATTCCATAAACAGTTTCTATAAAATCATAGTTAGCACCTGCGGCTTTTAATTTTTGCCGTAAACTTTTAATATGAGATTTAATCGTATTTTCTTCAGGTGGATCTTTTTCAGCACTCCAAAGTTGATCTACAATAGCACTCCGGCTAAAAATGCGCTGGTTATTGCGTAAAAAAAGGTCTAAAAGGCTAAATTCTTTTGCTGTTAAATTTAGAGTAATGTCTGCGTAAGTTACTTCACAAGTACTAGGATCGAGACGCAAAGCTCCCCATTCCAAAACAGGAGGTAAACTAGTATTACCTCGACGTAGCAAAGCACGAATCCGAGCTGATAATTCTTGAAAATCAAATGGTTTGACTACATAATCATCTGCTCCGGCATCTAAACCAATAACTTTATCAGTTTTAGTATCTTTTGCCGTTAAAAGCAGAATTAGCATTTTATAGCCTTCTTGGCGTAATTGCCGACAAAGACTAATGCCATCGAGCTTCGGCAAAACGATATCTAACAAAATCAGGTCATAGTTACAAACGCTCACCAACTCCCAACCAGCTTGACCATCGGCAGCAATATCAACCACATAATTTTGTTTAGTCAGGGTTGTTGCCACAGCTTGAGCAAGCAAATCATCGTCTTCAATTAGCAGAATTCTCATGGAAATATTTGCTTGTAGAAGCAACTTTGAGCGCCACAATTAAATTTCTACAGTTATCGTGTTTAGATTGTGAATGTAGATTTGTCTCCCGCAGAAGCGCAGAGAAAAGATTGAGACGAATATTGAACGTTCACAAACAATTTAGGATTACTGTATAAGTTATGTTATGCACATTTTAGTGTTACACTGCATCCCTCAAAAGCAAGGTTTCGCTAGCCATCAAACTTATCTTGATAACACTCCGTGCTTGGAATTATTAGCACGGTAGTATTTGAGAGAGGAATGTTTCTTACAACCCAGAAAAGTTGTAACCAACTCCTACCATCAGCCCCACATCCGTTTCATCTAAAAATGCTGCATTCACTCCTGCTGTGGCCGTGAAGCTGTTATTTATAGGAACATCTACACCGCCAGATAAAAGCAAGCCAACGTCTGCATCATCACTAGTTTCAATCGCTACACCAGCTCCAACGTATGGGGCAATAGATAACCTTTCATTCAAAGCATCTGCACTTTGTAAGTTAAAGTCATAAGTTAGAGGAACCAGAACAACAGGATCGTCCTCAATGGCTACAGATGGTCGCAAAGAGATACTCCGCGTCAGCCCAATTTTACTGATGACCATAAAGCCACCTTCACTTAAAGCTGAGTCACCACCTAAACCAATGTTGCCAGCAACTCCAATATAGCTAGAGCCGCCACGGGTAGTTCGACCTGGGTCAACATCTACTTGCGCCACTTCAGCAGAAGTTTCAGAAGCAGGTTGCGTTGGCTGGGGAATTAAATCGACTGCTGTTGTTGAAGTTTTACCAGGAGTTGGTGTTTGTGCTTGAACAGATAATCCACTTCCAAGTGTTGTAATTGTGGACAAAATCAGCAACGTAGAAAATTGTTGTGGCAAGATATTATTCATTTTTCAATTTCCTAAATATTTGGACATGAAGAGACAAAGTGTTGGAAAGTAATCTAGTAGAAGAGAATTCAGAATTCAGGAGCGGAGCCGGAGACGCTCCGCCTCCGGTCAGAATTCAGAAGTAGAAACGCGATTAATTGCGTCTGTAAAGAATTCAGATGTCAGAATTGCGAATTGCTATTACTTCCATAAAACTGCTTCAAATTTTAAGATCAGGCAGTGTATAATTTTTAATTACTTCACACCATTTTTTGCCTGAATTACACTTTTAAAGTTATCTTTAAAAAGTGGAAAACTGGTGGATATGAGCAATATTTTGAAATAATACTTTGAAAATTATTCAGAGTCGATCGCACATTTTAACCAAGCTGGTAACAACCGCAATTAATTCAGCTGCTCTGACTGGTTTAGCTATATGTAGTTGAAAGCCTGCTGCTAATGCTTCTTTGTAATCTTCTACCCTTGCATATCCTGTCAATGCCACAGCAGGAATGCATCCGCCTAACTTTGCTTCAAGTTCTCTGATTTTACGTATCAATACATAGCCATCTTCATCAGGCATTCCAATATCGCTGACTAAAACATCTGGATGTAATTCTTTTAGGGCTTCAAGTGCCTCTTTTGTAGAACTAAAAGCACTTACTTTCGCTCCACACTCTTCAAGTACTGCGGTAATCCACTGGCGTACATCGGCTTCGTCATCTACGACTAGTACCTGCAAGTTGCTAAGAGAACTTGGGACTAGGGATTGCGCCGATGGAACAGAAGTATGAATAATTTTCTCCTGCTCCTGTGTTCCACTGCTTTCTTCTAAAATGGGCAATTTGACTGTAAATGTCGCTCCTTGTCCTATTCCCTGGCTGTGGGCTTCGATTGTACCGTTATGTAGTTCTACCACATGACGTGCGATCGCCAATCCTAAACCCAATCCTTTATTTGACCGAGTATGGCTACTATCTTCTTGGCGAAAGCGTTCAAATATATGCGGTAAAAAATCAGCACTGATACCCTGACCCGTATCACTCACTTCAATTTGAACATATTTAGGAATTACGTATTCAAAAGATTCTTTCCCAGTCGCCAATCCCTCCGACAACCGCACCTCAACTCGTCCACCATTGGGTGTAAATTTGATGGCATTGGTAAGTAGATTTAACACAACCTGTTGCAAGCGGTCTGAGTCACCCAAAATTTTTTCTATTGAAATATTAAGTATAGACTCAAGTTGAATTTCCTTAGCATCTGCCAGCGATCGCACAACCTCTATTGCATCTGTAATTATTTCTACTAAATCAACCGAATCAATGGAGAGTGAAAGTTCTCCTCTAACAATACGTGAAATATCAAGTAGGTCTTCAATAAGTTGCATTTGCAAATTAGCGTTGCGCTCAATTATTTCTAGCGCCAGAGACGCTTTAGCCTCATCTAACGCTCCTGTTTGCAACATCCCAGCCCAACCGATAATTGCAGTCATGGGGGTGCGTAGTTCATGAGAAACTATTGCTAAGAAGTCATCTTTGGAACGGTTTGCAGCTTCAGCTGCACTTTGTGCCGCTTCGCTAACAGCGCGTGCAGCTTGTTCTCGTATCAGTAATTGCTCTTTTTCTTCTTCAATTCGTTTGCGCTCTGTAATATCTTGCATAATTTTAGAGAAGCCGCGCAGATTTCCATTTTCATCTCGTAAAGATGTGATTACACAATGGGCCCAGAAATATGTTCCATCTTTACGCAGATGCCAACGATTTTCTTTGGAAAAACCTTCAGTTACAGCTTGTTTTAATACTTGTTTTGGTTGTCCGCGCTCAATTGCTGCCGATGAAAAAATTCGCTCAAAAGGTTGACCAATAATCTCTGTTTCCTGATAGCCTAAAATACGTTCGGCTCCAATGTTCCAACTGGTAAAGTTGCCGTTTGGATCTAACATAAAAATTGCGTAGTTAGTTACTCCTTCTACTAACAATCGATAACGTTCTTCACTTTGACGCAGACTGTCCTGCATTTGACGCAGATGTTCGTAATTTTGCTGAGCAGCGATCGCGTTTTTTTGAGCTTGCGATCGCGCTTGGCGCAGTGCAGAGTTGAGTGAGCTAATCAACAACCCTACTAAAACAAACTGAACCAACCCCACTACAGTAAACCCACTAACCGCCAGAGAATCAAAAGGAGGTAAGAGAAAGTAGGCGCAGACTATAGCAGATAAAAAAGTTGCCACTAATCCTGGATTAAAGCCACCATACCAGGAACTAACCATGACAGCAGCTAAAAACAACGGGTAAATAGAATTAAGTTTGTGTAACTGCCATAGAAGCAGTGTTAGTAGTAAAGCTAATAAAACACTTAAGAAAGCAATGCCATAGCCTTGTAATTGCGATCGCCAAAGGCGGGGCTTCGCCCATCGCGTAGCGTCTCCGTAGAAGAATCGCCCTTTACGGAGTCTTCCGTAGGAAAGGCACGACGAAACCCATCGAGTCAATCTCCACATTTTCATTCAGTTAAGTCTAACTATGCCATAGGTTGATTGGGATTCTGCACGAGTTTTCCACTTTCAAGTACTATCTTAAAAAATTAATCTTAAGAGTATAGTATTTCTCAACATTGTCTCTTTTTTTTACTGCAACAATTTAAAACAGGAAGAAAACAACAATGAACTTTAAGCAAATTTTAGTTATTGATGATGAAGATGACATCCGCCAATTGATTCAAACCTGTCTAGAAATTATGGGCGGCTGGCAAGTTTTGACTGCTTCTTCAGGTCATCAAGGATTGCTATTAGCTCAGTCATATCAACCCGATGCCATCCTTTTGGATGTCATGATGCCTGATATGGATGGTTTAACAACTTGCCAACAACTACAAGCAAATCAAATAACTAAAAATATACCTGTAATTTTATTAACAGCTAGAGGACGCACTAAAGAACAACGTCTATTTGCTGAACTAGGTATTAAAGGCATCATAAGTAAACCATTTAATCCTCAAAAACTAGCTGTTCAAGTAGCAGCAGCTTTGAGCTAAAGTATATTACAAAATCTGGTGTTTCCAGTTTAACTACCCCTAAATTATTTGTGGAAATTTAGATGTCAGAGATAGGATTCATACTTTAGGGTAGATTTGCTTGAAAAAAATCTATCTACAGTTTTATTAAGCTCTTTCTTAAGTCGTAATTTCTTCCGAAAATAGATATTCTCCACTAGTTTTCCACTTTTATTCTCTAACTTAGAACTAAATCAATAAATATTAGTTTGGTTTTGAGTTTAAGATAAATTATTTCTATGAAAACAACTAATATTGCCAAAAATAAATACATTAACTTTAAGTTTTATTATTTATATAGATTAAATCAATTTTTTAATGATGGGGTATATATATGATAAAT
>NZ_JACKZU010000011.1:0-52316 GCF_014222165.1 Nostoc sp. 2RC | reverse complement strand
CCACACTCCCCCATCTTCCCATCTCCCCACCTCCCCATTCCCAACACCCTACCCAGAGGCATGGCAAATAATAAAATCTATCTCCACAGAGAGGGCAAAAGCTTCAGGGGCATATAAAAAAAGACTACGAATAACTTATCGAGTCTCAAGTATGGCAAGAGCAAGAAGAAGAGCAAGTGGCTTTTTCAGAGATTTTCAAGAATTTGCCCTCAAAGGTAGTGTAGTTGACTTGGCGATCGCCGTAATCATTGGCACTGCCTTTACTAAGGTAATTACCTCCTTGGTGGAGAATGTGATTATGCCATTGATTAATCCCCTAATTAGTGTCACCGGTAAAGATTGGAGAACCATCACCATAAGTCCAGGAATTGCCATTGGTCAGTTTCTTGGTGCAATTCTGGACTTTTTAATTATTGCTTTCATCTTATTTATAGGAATTCGCGCCTTACAAAAATTGAAGAGACAGGAGGATGCTGTTATTGAATCTCCACTCTCAGATCCTAAGCTTGCAGCTCAGGAAAGACTGACTGGTGCATTGGATAGGCTCAATCAGACATTGGAAGCCCGGAATAATCAAGTTTTGTAAATCGGAGTGTGAAAAGAGGACACGGGGACGCGGGGACAGGGAGACACGGAGAGTTCTTTTTGTGTGTCTTCTTGTTCTCCGTGTCCCCGCGTCACCCCCTCCCCGCGTCCTCTTCCAATGCTCTATTTTGCAGGCTTGAGAGCTAACAGCATCTCTAATTCGCTGGTGGATTTGTCGGGGCTGGTGGCGGTGATACCAAAGCCACGAATGGAACCGAGGATGGTATTGGCTTCGGAAGAGATGAGACTATTGATTACGGGCAAAGTTTTAGTTTTGTCCATGTCTAGGTAGAAATAGCCGCTGTTGGGTTTTTGCAAAGAACTTGTAACGGCTTTGAAAGCTTCGCTTTTGTCGAGTGATTCACTTTTGCGATCGGCGATGGCGTCAGCAACAGGGCCACCAACGGCAACAAAAACTGTGTCTTGATCTAACCAACCATGTGCTAATAAAGCTCCTTGTTGGGGGATTTGCCATTCTGTTACGTCTTTACCACCGATATTTCGGTTGGCGATGTTGATTTTTTGGGTTTTGGCTAAGGTATCTAATTTTGTTAATGTGGCTTCGGCTGTTTTGCGATCGCTAGTGTCAAATAATAAAGCACCTCCAAAACCAACACTCGCCAATACTCCTTGATTTGAAGGAATGGCAGCTAAGGCAAATTCACCGTTCATCCAGCCAAAAATATCTTTATCTAGGTCAATATTGACAAATTTCAATTGTCCGCGTACTTGTTCTAGGGCTTGCTTCAATTCTGGAGAATCTTTAGACTGTTCTACCACTGTTTCCCAGCCACGACTGATGCCATTTCCACTCACTAAAGCGAAGGTATCAGCAGGAATTTGCTCGACTATGTTTCCAGGAGTTGATTGATACTGATATTTAATTAGTTGCGGATCTAAGTTGGCGATCGCTTTAACTCGCACTCCTGCATCATCAACACCAACACCCGCCACCACAGATTTCACCTGCTTTAGTTGTGCCAAGGTTTGTGGAGGTAACTGGGTTGCCTGGGGATTTGCGGCTGCTAATTGTTGTACCATACCTGCATAGTCTGGTACATAAATTTGAGCAAGGCTGTTTTTGACATCCACTCCTTTAAAAACACTGCTTGCACCTTCTTTACTAGCAAAGGAAGATTGCCCTTTAAATGTGTCAATTGCTTTTTCTACAGCTTGCTTTTCAGGAGCTAATACTAAGTGATTATTATCTAAAACAACGCTATAAGTAGCTTTGCCATTTTCTGTAGTTTCAATAATTTTTTGACCTTGGTAGTCAGATTCTTTAAATTTAACGCCTTTTTCGGATTTCAATTTATTAGCAAAATTCAAGGCACTGATTTTGTCCTTGATTCCCACTACTACCAAGATATTTGGCTCTGGCTGTACATTTGGTGGTGGGGTAGGTGCGCCAGGAGGCAAATTTAGCTGTACTGGTTTGGTAGGATTTGGTGGTAAAAGAGCAATCATCACGCCGCCAGCCCAAGGCTTGATGTCTTTTTCGTAAGAAATGTTACTGTCACTGAACATTTCCTTATTCAAATCTTCCAGACTTTTAGCTACTAACTTTTGTGCTTCTGGAGTGCCAAACTGCTGTAACTTTTCCCAGGCTTTAGGGTCAGTAGTAATATAAGTAGCCATCATCGCTGTTGAAGGTACTACTTTTGCACTGCCCAGAGCATCTGAGCTACTTCCTGATGGCCCGCCTTTTAAAAATGTATAAGCCGCTATACTTCCTACTATCACTACAGCAGCACCAACAGCAGGAATGAGAAATTTTGATTTACTTTCAGGCATTATTGTTATCTATCCTATTTTACTGAGATTGTTACCGAGATTTATACAAGTGTCATTGTAGAGTTTTCGGATTTATTGATAATTTCACTCATCCATTGCTACTGGAGTTTAGACTAACGCATGACAAAAGGATTCAGCAGCACCTTCGTTGATAAGCTGCATGGGGTGAAAATCTCAAAACTAAAAGCTGAAGTTGAGTTTGCTCGTTGGGCTGTACAAGTCAGGACTTATATCATGTCCGGTTAAAGACTTATCATTAGGACTGACGCTCTTAGGTAGGGATGCTCTTACGCGGAGAATTTTTTTGATAAGTGATTAGGGCGACATGATATTGTCCTAACCACCTTGGCTGTTGCTTTAACAGCAGATGTTCAAATATTTGATTTTTTTTACAAATATTTGTGTAAATTTATTGTTAGTTACAGAATTACCAAGCTAATAAAATTTTATCAATCAATGTCATATTATTAATAGAAATTATGAATGTCTTCCAGAGATAGACAATTTAAATTTACAACATAAAGATTTCTCTAATTCTTCAACTATCTTGCTAGACAAGAGTTGGTTAAAATATCAGGGACTAACCAAACTGCCAAGTCATTAATGGTGATGAAGTAGGTCATAGTGAATATTTATCGTCAGGATAAGGTAGTACTCTTTCAGAGAAGCAAGCTACGTGTAAACGTTGCCCCAGGGTAGGTAGACGGAAATAGGATTTTAGCTCAATTAACGTTTTTTTTTATATAGTTTGTTTTTTTCACACCGACTAGGCTTAGTGAGTACATTATCTGATTCTCAATCAATAAAAAATACCTACAAATTTTTATTAAAAATTACTTAACTGTCTTAACTGTCCTTGCGTTTTTATTAAACTTCTGAAAACATATAGAGGACAATTTCAGTTAAAAGAAGACTATTATGATTTTTCGAGACTTGGAAGGAAATTTTTACAGTATTTCAGAAGAAGTTCTGAGCAAACACATAATCCACGAAGAACTTCCAGAGAATGTAGAATTGGCAGGTAGCCAATCTCATTGGACAAGTTCTGCAAAAACAGCAGCATCCTACAACTACACTGCACCAGAATCCGCAGCATCTTATAACTACACTGCGCCAGAATCCGCAGCGTCCTATAACTACACTGCGCCAGAATCCGCAGCGTCCTACAACTACACTGCGCCAGAATCCGCAGCCTCCTATAACTACAGTGGGGCAGAATCGGCACCTGCTTATCGGTACACTGCACCAGAATCCGCAGCATCTTATAACTACACTGCGCCAGAATCCGCAGCGTCCTACAACTACAGTGGGGCAGAATCCGCAGCCTCCTATAACTACAGTGGGGCAGAATCGGCACCTGCTTATCGGTACACTGCACCAGAATCCGCAGCATCTTATAACTACACTGCGCCAGAATCCGCAGCGTCCTACAACTACAGTGGGGCAGAATCCGCAGCCTCCTATAACTACAGTGGGGCAGAATCGGCACCTGCTTATCGGTACACTGCACCAGAATCCGCAGCATCTTATAACTACACTGCGCCAGAATCCGCAGCGTCCTACAACTACAGTGGGGCAGAATCCGCAGCCTCCTATAACTACAGTGGGGCAGAATCGGCACCTGCTTATCGGTACACTGCACCAGAATCCGCAGCATCTTATAACTACACTGCGCCAGAAGCAGCGTCCTACAACTACACTGCGCCAGAAGCCGCAGCATCTTATAACTACACTGCGCCAGCAATGGTAAGTTAAACCTGCACCATTATGGAATCTTAAGTCAGAATAGTCTGCTATTGGAAAGTTGTGACCCACAACTAACTAATTTGGTTGACTTATTTTATGTACAAAGGCAGAAGACAAAAGAGATTTTTCCTTATTTTATTGTCTGAAGCATTTATTGGACTAAAGGCTTAAAATATCCACCAAATTTTCAAATTATTGGTTCTCCTTGAGGTGAGGTTTAAATCCCCATATCAATGAGAACCTGATAATTTTGGCTAATCTCATAACTATTTTTTTAATAACGCGATCGCCTAAGTTGAAACCATTGTGTTACGGTGTTTTTACTTTTTTAACTTCATCGATGAACTGTAACATAGAAAAAGTATTTGCCAAAAAGCCAGGGTTTTTACCGGATAACAAAACCAAGTTTTTAATTTTGGATAAAGTCGAGCTAAGCGCATATTTATAGAGAATTTATATAACTACTAACTGAAGTTAAATTTATGTGTTTAGATAACAGACAAAGCGTTTTAGAGGAGGCAGACAATCTAGAAAAAAAGATTACTGCTATGAACAGGGGATTTGAGTTAATTCCGCCAGGAACGATAAAAGATAAAAAGGACTATGCAACGTTTTACTTAAATTTGAGTCGGACTAATGAAGAAATAGTGCCTTACTTGGTAGATGGGAAAACAGCTTTTCTGATAAATCGACCAGAACACGCTGAATATGTACTGGCCAAAAATCAAAATAACTACAAAAATCCATATCATCAATACGCGGAGTTGGTGGGACAATATAGACCAACAGGTGCGTTTTTGCTGAATTTAAATAGAACCTCTGGAAATCAAGCGGAAATATTTGAAGGCATAGTCAGCGAACTAGCAAAAGCGGGGACAGTAACTATTTTGCAATGGCAAGAATCCTCGAAACTAGCACCTGTTCAAATTGATATCGAAACGAAAAAAATGATGTTTGCTGTCTATGTCAAAATTCTTTTTAACATAGACGCTGAAGATTGGAGCGAAGCATTTGTAAGTGCAACGAATTTTATAGAAGAGTACTGCGCTAATCAATCACACTTGGCGCAAAATCTTTCTGTCACGGAACTACTACCAATAAAACAAAGCTATCAAGAAGCTATTGAAGTGCAAAATGCAATAGCGGCAAGAATTGGGCAGTGTGCTAGGTTAGTAGCGCCTGATACCCAGGTATCAAAGCAACTAAAAACAACTATCGTCCGAACATTGTTGAATAGCTACAATGGCATGGCAACAGCACTGTGTTGGATAATTTATCAATTAGTGCAATACCAAGAAGTACTAGAGCAAGTATATAGTGAAGTCGATCGCGTTATTGGCGATCGCCAACCCACAGTTAAAGATATTCCCAAATTATCTTATATGCGATTGGTGGTCATGGAAGTGTTGCGTTTATACCCACCGGCATGGATGTTGGGTAGACAAGCAATTAATTCAGACCGAATAGGAGAAACACCAATTCCGCCCGGAGCAATTATTTCCATATCACCCTACACAATGCATCGAAAGATCCAACTATGGGAACGACCAAAAGAGTTTATTCCAGAACGCTTTGCATTAGAAAACTCACAAGCACGGCAAGCGTTCGCTTACTTTCCGTTTGGAGGGGGAACACGTAAATGCCCAGCAGGGCAATTAGTCTTTAGCCAGCTACAAATTATTTTAGCGGCGATGCTGCGCTTGTGTAGTTTTGAATCAACCTCAAACGAGATTTTAAAACCACGCGGTCTGGTATCACTGCGTCCTCATCCAGGAGTATCGATGAGGATAACTATTAGGAAATAGGGAGTGCTGACGAGTGTTTGCCGACAACTGACGCTGGTGAATTTTTGCTTTCTTGGTAGAGTATTCTGAATTTTGAATTCTGAATTCTTGATTTAAATTTTGTCAGAATTTCCAGAAGAATAGGGGCGCAAGGTAACGTCTAGGTTGATTGATATACGTTCGCCCGCAGTTTCTACTTGATTAACTCTATGGGGTAAGAAACTTGGAAATAAAAGAAACTTACCGGGTTTTGGGGAAATAGAATAGTGGGCAGTTTCCCAATTAGAGCGAGAAGTAACTCGTCCACTACGGGGATCCACAAGAGTTAAGTTACCAGATGTTTTGGTAGAGGGGGCTGTGGGAACTTCCACATAGTAAATACCAACAAGGTCAGTTTTAGTATGAATATGTTCGTGTTGAAAACCACCTTGTCTCAAAATCACTGCCCAACTTATATAGTTGTATTGAAAAGCTGAAGGAGTAGAAGAACTAAAACTGACTTTTCCCCACTCTTTCAAAAAAATTTCGATTTGATCGTTAATAAAATGTTTAAGGCTTTTAATAGCAGTAAATTCAGAATTTAAGAAATTTAAGCTGGATTGCCAGCCATTATTAACTGAAGTCAATTGTGAGTAATTCCGCCCGTTTTGCTCTTGATTGCGAACATAAGCTGCTAAATCACGATTGAGGGCTTCACAGTCAGGGAACTCTGCTTCTCCTACTAAGGTAGGAAACAAAACATTTATTTTTAATCCTTGATATTTCATGATTTAAATCTTAGTGTTTGCTGAGATATAATATCAGAAAAATGTTAATTTTATACCAATTTAATGAAGCAAATAAGCTTAACAGAATTTAAGTCAGAGCTTTTATCAGAAGCGAAAGTTAGCCTGGGATTGGCAATTCCTTTAGCAATTGCTCAACTAGCTGAAGCTGGTATCCCTGTTGTAAATTCGGTGATGATGGGTTTACTTGGCACTCAAAATTTAGCTGCGGGTGCTTTGGGCACAATCACTTTTGTGACATTATTAGTTGTTTGTGTTGGGACTCTCACCGCCGGAGGAGCGCTGGCTGCGGAGGCTTTTGGAGCTAAAGATATAGATCGTGTCAGCCGGATTAATGCTGGAGGGCTGTGGTTGGCGATCGCCATTTCTTTACCTGCAATACTCATCATATGGAACTGTGGCTCTATCTTGCCATTATTAGGTCAACAAGAAAGTACTGTAGCATTGACAAAAAGCTATTTACACGCTCTTGTTTGGGGATTACCTGCTGCCCTCTGCTTTTTACATTTAAAACGCATGGCTGCTGCGATTAATTTTCCCCAGTTTGGCATCGTAATTATAGTTACTTCTTTACTCTTGAATGTGCCTGCCAATTATGTGCTGATGTTTGGCTACCTGGGTTTTCCTGCCCTTGGTTTAGCTGGTATCGGTTGGGGAAGTACACTGATTTATTGGGTTAGTTTTTTAGCATCAGCTATGGTGTTTTATTTCCATCCCAAAAGCAGAGATTACAAACTTTTTCGCCATCTAAATAAGTTTGAATTAAAGCTATCGATCAAAATTTTCCACACTGGATGGCCGATGGGAATCCAATTAGGAATGCAACTTGGTTTGTTCATGGTTACAGCTTGGTTGATGGGAAGCTTGGGAACGGAAACTTTAGCAGGTCATGAAATTGCTATTCAGACATCAGACCTTTTTTTAACAATTCCAGTGGGAGTTTCTTCTGCGGCGACAACGAGGGTAGGGCAGATGATGGGAGAGAAAAATCCTTTGGGATCGACTAGAGCGGTATTTGTCAATATCGCATTCTACGTAATGTTTGCCAGCGTTGTGGCCTTGGGTTTTGAGTTATTTTCCCAGCGAATTGCCGGCATTTATTTGGACATTAATAATCCCGATAATGCCGTGGCCATTAGTCAAGCAATTTCTTTTCTCAAATTAGCCGGAATTTATCAACTTTCTTGTGGTATTCAAATAATCGGAGTCGGCGCTTTACTCGGATTACAGGATACTCGCGTACCTATGTTAATTAACATATTGATATTTTGGGGTATTGGGTTAGGTGGAGGATATTTAATGACAATGATTTTGGGTTGGGGAGGCATTGGTTATTGGTATGGTTTAATTCTGGCTACGGCAATTTCGGGGACTATTTTAATAGTGCGGTTCTATCTGGTGAATTTTAACAAAATTAGTAACAGTGAAGTTTCATCTTATATGTAGCGGTTATTTAATATAAAGTTAACTTTTTAGCTGCTGAAAATTGTTGCTTTTCACATATATGATTTCATAGGATATAAACTGTCAAAATTTTTAGCTAAATGTAATGTCTCAACCAATAAACGCTCAAATTGCAAGTGATTTTTCCCCAGAAATAGTTTTACTACAAATGAAATATGGCAGTTGGATCTTCCAGTCAATCTATGCAGCCGCCAAGCTAGGGATAGCCGATTTGTTAAAGGATGGTTCTAGGAGTTGTGAGGATTTGGCAAGTGTAACTTCAACTCACGAAGGTTCCCTCTATCGCCTTTTACGGGGACTTGCGAGTATGGGAGTTTTTGCGGAAACAGAACCCAGTTTTTTTACGCTCACACCACTGGGAAATTATTTACGGAGTGATGTCCCTGGCTCCCTAAAGGCGAAAGTAATTATGAATGGTGAGGAACAGTATCGAGCTTGGGGTGAAATAATTTACAGCATACAGACTGGGAAGAGTGCTTTTGAGCGTTTGTATGGGATGAATCTTTTGGATTACTATGCTCAAAATCCAGAAGCCGGAAAAAACTTTAACCAGGCTATGACTAGTAGTTCAACCCTTCAAAACCCAGGAATAGTTTTAGATTATGACTTTTCTGATGTCCAAACTTTGGTAGATGTTGGTGGCGGACATGGGAAGTTATTAACCGACATCCTCAAAGCCTATCCCAAAATGAAGGGAATTTTATTCGACCAACCGGAGGCAATTAAAGGAGCAAAATCACTCATTGAACAAGCCGGAATTTTAGACCGCTGTCAACTAATAGCAGGTAACTTTTTTGAATCTGTGCCAGTAGGAGGAGATGCTTACATACTTAAGTATATTATTCATGATTGGGATGATGAAAGAGCGATCGCTATTCTCAAGAGTTGTTACGAGGCAATGCCAGAGCATGGGAAACTCTTACTTGTAGAGCAAGTCATTCCATCCGGAAATCAAGCCTCTTTTAGCAAGATCCTCGATCTACAGATGTTAGTGCTTTGTCCGGGTGGGCGCGAACGCACAGAAGCAGAGTATCGCATCCTGATGGAGAAATCAAAATTCCAGCTGATTAAGATTGTTCCTACCCAGTCCCCTCTAAGCGTGATAGAGGGAGTAAAGGTTTAATTTAACTTAGAAGATGTCTGAATCTTTAAAACTGAATATGAAGCTATGCATTAGCGACATCTTGCTTAATCAAAGAGCGGCAGGCTGTGAAGTAGACATAGCAAACTTTTGAGTAATCCAAAGTGACAGTGCAAGAATTAGCGATCGCTCCAGTTATATGAGCCAGTTATATGAGATTTTACTGACAAAAGCTTTATTGTCAGCAATTTTGCAATTAAGCCTGTGATATTTTTTGAGCCGCAATTATCAATTGCTTTATATTCAGCCATTTTGTATTTAATCTTAACTCAGGTCGGTATTTACTGATAAAATTAGTAATCCTTCAAATTAGCGGTCTCAAATCAGTCTCAAAAAGACTCCAACCAGATTATGAGCGAATCCGCAAATGATATCTTGTTCATCTCAAACAAAATAGCCCAATTAACACTGACAAGCTATCCTAAGTTATAAGAATAATTAGGAGTATTTGTACTTAATGAAAATCTACCAAGGTGCAAGAGACTCTTGACTTGATGGCAAAAAAGTGCAAAACATCAAGAAAAGTGAATGCGGAGCGATATGGACAAAAGTCCAAGGATCGGTAGGCTACATTGGAAAATTCGGGTGAGATTAATTTCAATCCCGCAATTCCCAAAGGAAGCCGTCACTCCGATATTGCCCTATTTATTTGGGAAAAACATTTACTACACCGCTATTTTGCTTAACAACATCCAGCCAAGCCAGACTTTTCAGGATTACAAGGTCAGTAAGCATCAATGTCGCAGTCTTATTTTGATACAGATAATAATGGACACAAACCTTTTGAGTTACCAGGAGCAAAACCCCACTACAGCCCCGACCGTCCTGGGCAAGTAGAGCATATTTTTCTCGATCTGAGCTTAGATATTCCTGGGCAAAGCTGTCAGGGCAGTTGTAGCATTCGTCTATTGCCAATTCGCAATGGCATTGACCGTTTGACTTTGGATGCTGTCAATCTAAATATCGAGTCTGTGCAGGTAGACGAGGAGCCACAAAATTTTGACTACGATGGCGAACAGCTTTCGATTCAACTTTCTCAAGGCACTCGCATTAGTAAACCCTTGCTGATTGCCATCACCTACTCGGTGACTAAACCACAACGCGGTATTTACTTTATTCAACCAGACAAACATCACCCAAACAAACCAACCCAAGTCTGGACTCAAGGAGAAGACGAAGACTCTCGTTTTTGGTTCCCCTGCTTTGACTATCCAGGACAACTCTCCACCTCCGAAATTCGCGTTCGTGTCCCCAACCCTCTAGTGGCGATTTCTAATGGCGAACTGATTAACACAACAGTTGATGGTGATTACAAAATCTACCACTGGTCGCAGCAACAAGTTCATCCCAATTATTTGATAACTTTGGCAGTAGGTGATTTTGCGGAAATCCGCGATGAGTGGAATGGAAAACCAGTTACTTACTACGTAGAAAAGGGACGGGAGGAAGATGCTAAACGCAGTATGGGCAAAACTCCCCGGATGATTGAACTTTTGAGCCAAAAGTATGGTTATCTTTACCCTTATCCAAAATACGCCCAAGTTTGCGTCGATGACTTTATCTTTGGTGGAATGGAAAATACTTCCACAACCCTGCTGACAGATAAATGCTTGCTAGATGAACGGGCGGCCTTAGATAATCGCAATACCGAGGGTTTAGTCGTCCACGAACTCGCGCACCAATGGTTTGGCGATTTAGTGGTGATTAAACATTGGTCTCATGCTTGGATTAAGGAAGGCATGGCTTCCTACTCTGAGGTGATGTGGACAGAACATGAATATAGTCTCCAAGAAGCCGCTTACTATCGTTTATTGGAGGCTCGTCGCTACCTCAGTGAAGACAGCAGCCGCTATCGTCGGCCGATGGTCACAAATGTTTACCGAGAACCAATTGAACTTTTCGATCGCCATATCTATGAAAAAGGATCTTGTGTTTATCACATGATCCGCGCCCAATTGGGAGATGATTTGTTTTGGCAAGCAATTCAAACCTTTGTCCAAGATAATGCCCACAAAACTGTAGAAACAATAGACTTACTCAGAGCAATTGAAAAAGCAACGGGACGCAATCTTTTGTTTCTTTTTGACCAGTACGTTTATCGTGGAGGTCATCCCGAATTTAACATCGCTTACTCTTGGGATGGAGATGCTAATTTAGCAAAAATTACAGTTACTCAAACCCAAGCTGCTGAAGGTAAAAATGGCACTAAAGATTTGTTTGATTTAAAAATTCCTATTGGTTTTGGCTATACCCAACAACAAGGAGTTAAGAGTGAGGAGTTAGGAGTTAAAAATAATGCGAAACTCATAACTCCTCACTCACAACTCAAAACTTTCACGGTGCGGGTAAATGAACGGGAACAAAGTTTCTACTTTCCACTAGAAAATAAACCGCAATATATCAGTTTTGATGTTGGGAATAATTATCTAAAAACAGTGTCTTTGGAGTATCAATTACCAGAATTAAAAGCACAATTAGAATTCGATCCCGACCCAATTTCTCGCATCTATGCAGCGGAAGCTTTAGCCAAAAAAGGCGGTTTAGAAGCAACCAAAGCACTCTCCAAGGCATTAAAAAACGATCCATTCTGGGGTGTGCGGGTGCAAGTGGCGAAACAACTAACGCAAATTAACTTAGACCAAGCATTTGATAGCTTAGTTGTGGGTTTGAAAGATCTAGATGCTTGCGTGCGACGTGCTGTAGTGGAAGCACTGGCTCAAATCAAAACCAACGACAGCTACAAGGCCGTCAAAGATCTACTACACAAAGGCGATCCCAGCTATTATGTCGAAGCCGCAGCTTGTCGGGCCTTAGGGGCGATCGCTTCTGCAAACTTGCAAGAAAAACCCAAAGAAGACAAGGTATTAAAGCTACTGAAATCAGTTTTAGAAGAAAAGGCGGGTTGGAATGAAGTCGTCAGGAGTGGTGCGATTGTTGGTTTGGCTGAATTTAAAACCTCAGAAGCAGCTTTAAATCTGCTAATGGAATACACAAAACTAGGCGTACCACAACCTTTGCGTTTAACTGCAATTCGCGCTTTAGGACAGATTTCTGTTGGTCAAAGTCCAGTTAATTTAGAACGAATTTTAGAAAAATTATCAGAACTAGCCAAAGAAACCTTCTTCTTAACGCAAGTTTCAGTAGCCACAGCATTAGGACAAATGGAAACATCCAAAGCAATTGGAATTTTGCAGCAGCTAGCTGAGCAAACATCTGATGGCCGCGTGCGTCGCTATGCTGAAGAAGAAATTTCCAAAGTGCAAAATAATATTGGTTCTGAAAAAACACTGCGTCAATTGCGTGAAGAATTCGACCAACTCAAACAACAAAATCAAGAATTGAGAAGTCGCCTAGAAAATTTAGAGGCTAAATCTAAGTAACATCTTGCGATAACAAAAAAGGCATAATTCGCAGTAGCTATTTGGTAATTCGTAATTTTTTGATGAAAATTATTAATTACCAAATAGCTAATGTTATTTTAGATTTTGGATTTTAGATTTATTGCATCTATAGCTATTATCTACTTTCTTTTTAAAATCAAAAATAGTATCAAAAATCACATAATTATACTCAGTAAATATTCTTTCCAATTTGCAACCAATGTTTTCTAGCTAGACGTTCACAGGAACTATCGCATAAAAACATTTCAGTCAAGAGTCAACATTTCCATTCACAAGTGATTATCGATACAATTTTATTTTCCAGCTAAAGTATCTATCTTTAGGAATACAACAAATTGAAGAGGTAATAAAGTTCTAATGTAGATAAAACAAAGATTACCTCTTGTCTTTGTTGAATGTGAATTTGACGAATCAAAACTAAAAGGTTTACTTAGAAATAATTCGTAAATTCAAAATGCACATGTAGTGTCAATTAAGATACTCTATTGAGAAAATTCTCGATAAATTAGCTTTTTTGGCTGTGAAAGGTGCAATACCTGACTACAAATTCTTTTCGACAACCCCAATAGTCGATTGGGTTAAGTTAAACCTCTGACAAATCTGATTTTTGGAGAGGTTCAATCATCTGTAGGTATCAGCTGATAAAGGTTATTGTACAAAGATTTGACAGCTATTTTGCTGCTCTAATTCACATGTTTAAAGATGTAAATATATCTGGATGTTTACATGCAAGTTGTGTTGGGTTAACTTCATGCGTAAACCAGTTCTGACAATTTTTTATCAATTTAATCCTTGGAACAGTAGTATTGGAGGAATTCAGACGTTAATCAAAACTTTTCTCAAATACGCACCCACAGAATTTGAGGTACGGCTTGTAGGAACAGGAGACGAAAAATTTCAGCTTCATCCAAAGTGGCAAACAGCAGAAATCGCAGGTCGAGAAATTAGTTTTTTACCTTTATTTTCCTTGAAAAATGATAATGTTAGAAGCCTGATTCCCACCACACTCAAGTATACAGCCGCTCTTTTAGGACGTTGTTTGTCCTCAGATTTTATGCACTTTCATCGTCTAGAACCAAGCTTGGCTGCTTGGAATTGGCAGGGAGAAAAAACTTTGTTCATCCATAATGATATTCATACGCAAATGCAAACTGTGGATGAAAAAAAGGCGATTCTCTGGCGAAGATTTCCCGCAGCATATTTCGCATTAGAAAGTGTGTTAATCCGCAAATTTAGCCAAATTCTTTCATGCAATAGTGATGCAATTGAATTTTATCAACAGCGTTATCCTGACTTGCTAAATCGCGTTGCATACATCAAAAATTCCTTTGATGATGAAATTTTTTATCCTTTAAGTCATTTACAACGACAAGCCGAACGTCGCCAATTAGCTATCAAATTGAATTTACATGAAGAAACACGTTTTATTCTATTTGCAGGTCGTCTGCATCCCCAAAAAGATCCGCTACTATTAGTCCGTGGTTTTGCTGTTTTAAATCAACCGCAGACTCATTTACTAATAGCAGGTGATGGAGAGTTAGCAACAGAAATACGTGGCGAAATTGCTCGATTGGGATTATCTGACCGGGTGACAATGTTGGGGGCAATTGATATGGAAGAACTGGCAAAATTACATCGGATATGCGATGTTTTTGTCCTATGTAGCGCTTATGAAGGTCTACCCTTGGTAGTTTTAGAAGCGCTGGCTAGCGGGACACCAGTAGTTACCACTATATGTGGTGAAACCCCAAAATTATTAGCTGCTGACAATGGTGTTGTTTGTAAACAGCGTACACCAGAGTGTGTGGCGGATGCCTTACGGCAAGTAATACTACATCCTGAGAATTATGCAACTGCATCTTGTGTGGCGACAGCACAACCTTATAGCGCTCGCACTGTTATCGAGGATGTCTACAGCAAAATGCTAAGTCGTTGGAAGTTAGCAGAACATGGAGTTGGCTGATGATGTGATTTTGGATTTTGGATTGAGGATCGCCTTGGTGTATTTGGGTTTTAGCAATCCATATATTGCAACACATTGCAATGATTTTTCAAATTGTTATGGCTTAAACAAACATTTTTCAGAAAATAACTAGCAAGACATGAAAATAGCCGTCATTGGTGTGAAAGGTTTACCTCCCAAACAAGGGGGAATTGAGCATTATTGTGCAGAAGTATATCCTCGCATCATCGAACAAGGACATTGTGTTGATTTATTCGCTCGCTCCTCTAATATCAATTATCCTTGGTTTGATTATTATGATTTTTGGGGTGTTCGAGTCATTTCCTTACCCAGTTGGGGTTTGCGTGGGGTTGATGCTTTTATGACCTCGGCACTAGGAGCGATCGCTGCATCTACTCAGCAATATGATATTGTTCATTTTCAAGCTCTAGGCCCATCTCTATTTAGTTGTTTACCCAGAATAGCTAACTCCACAAAGGTTGTAGTAACCTGTCATGGCTTAGATTGGCAACGCGCCAAGTGGGGTAATTTGTCTAGTAAGCTAATTCTTCTAGGGGAAAAAGCAGCTGTGCGTTTTGCCCAAGGGCTAATTGTGGTGTCAAAAGACCTCAAATCCTACTTTTTGGAAACTTACAACCGAGAGACAGTCTATATCCCCAGCGCTCCCGCCAGCTACGGTACTTCAGACCCCAAATTTCCCTACGCCACCTCTTTGGGTTTGACACCAGGGCGCTACATTCTTTTTTTAGGCAGACTCGTACCAGAAAAGCGTCCTGACTTGCTCATCGACGCTTTTTGTGCATTGAAACCAACTGGATGGAAACTGGTTTTGGCTGGAGGTGTCAGCGATACCAGATCCTTTAGTGCCAAACTTCTCGAAAAAGTTGCCAATCACCCAGATATCGTATTTGCAGGAGAACTCCAAAGAAGTCGCCTTTGGGAAATTGTCCGTGGGGCCGGGTTATTCGTCCTTCCTTCTGATGTAGAGGGACTTCCTTTGGCAATGTTAGAAGCAATGCGAGAAGGCATACCAGTTTTAGCCAGTAACATTCCACCCCACCAGCAATTGATTAATGATAATCGGGGGATACTTTTTAGAGCTGGAAACCTAGAATCTTGTGTAGATTCACTAGACTGGGCGATTAATCATGTGCCAGAAATGGCACTAATGGCTAAAAATGCCCAAAGACACGTCCAGCTGAACTATGGTTGGGATCGCATTACTTCCGAAACCTTAAAACTGTACAAAACAATTTTGAATTTGCCTGAGCCGGTGGGGGTATCGGAGATGGGGAGATGAGGGAGATGGGGAGACTTGTACTGAGCGGAGCCGTTGGCGCAGCCTCTCGCAGAGAAGTATGGGGAGACTTGTACTGAGCGGAGCCGTTGGCGCAGCTTCTCGCAGAGAAGTATGGGGGGATGGGGAGATGGGGAGAATAATAACTCTTCAGTCATCAGTCATCAGTCATCAGTCACCAGTCAACAGTCATCAGTCAACAGTCAACAGTCATCAGTCATCAGTCAACAGTCATCAGTCACCAGTCAACAGTCATCAGTCATCAGTCAACAGTCATCAGTCACCAGTCAACAGTCAACAGTCAACAGTCAACAATCAACAATCAACACTCCTCGTTTGCCCAATTACACAAAGGTATATGTAATGGAGAAAAGTATTTCGTCTTTAGTAATGGTTTTGAAGCGGCGGAGTTGGCCGGCTTTGGCGACGTTTGTTGCTGTGATTGGGGGAGCAGTAGCCTACTTAGTTTTTGCTCCAAGTTTGTATCGAGCATCAGCAAAATTGATATTGGATGATAAACGGGTGAGTGTTTCTGAGTTGGGGCGCGACCTCACACAAGTACCTGCGGGTGTACCTGGTGGGCCTAGTCCGTTGGCGGAACAGGCAGAATTAGTCAAATCAGTACCTATTTTAGAGCGATCGCTGGCTAAGGTTTTTCCTGTTTCTCAAAGCAAAAGCAAGTTGACAACTAAGAAATTCAGTAAAGGTTTGCGAGTCAAAATTGTCCCAGCGACGAATATCTTGGTTATTAGCTATCAAACCCAAAACCCGATTCTGGCTGCTAACCTCGTGAATGCTGTTTCTCAAACAATGGTTGAGGAAAGTGCCGAACAAATTCGCAAAGAAGCTGCAAATGTCAGGAAATTCTTGGAAAAAGAGGTTCCTGTGGCTCGTGGGCGGCTGGAACAAGCGGAGGCTGCGGAAAACAAATATAAACAAGCTACTGGTTTGATTTCTTTTGCTGACCAAAGCAAAAGTTTAGTTGATAGTTTAGCTACTTTAGAAGACCAGGAGAGGACTTTATTTACCCAACTCCAAGAAAGGCGATCGCGTGATGCATCCCTACGAGAAATTACTACTACTCAAAGCCTTGGCAATGCTTATGCATCCATACGCGGTGGTCAAGACGAGCAACTCCAGAAACTACGCACTCAATTAGCAGATTTGCAAACCCAGATAGCTACTGTGCGTCTGCGGTTCACAGATAACCATCCAAGTTTGATATTGCTGCTGCAACAACAACAAGCCCTCAATGCTTTGTACAATCGCCAATTAGCTAGTCTGACCTCTGGAAATCGAGCTATTTCTCAAAATCACGTAGCATCCGATCCTCTAAGTCAGGATCTCACTTCTGATCTAATTAGCAATGAAATTGAAAGTTTGGCATTGGAAAATAAGCTCAAAGTTGTTCAGTCTTTAAAAGCTAATCTCCAAGCTCGTTTAGCACAACTACCAATTCAACAACAACCTCTAACTGTACTGATGCGCCAACGAGAAGAAGCAGCAGCATCTTTAAAGTTGTTGCAAAGCAAACTCGAAGAAGCGCGAATTGCTGAAGCCCAATTAGTTGGCAATATGCGAATTATCGAAGAGGCTAAACCACCAACTTCTCCCAGCTTCCCCAAACCTCCTTTGGTATTGGCCCTGGCTACTGTGGTGGGGGGTGTCTTAGCTGTTGGTGTGGTATTACTTTTAGAAGCCACCGATAACACCATACACGATACTTCCGAAGCCGAGGAAATACTAACAAAAATTCCCATGTTGGGAACATTACCATCTCTACCTCACAAAGCTTTGAATCTCCAAGCAGCAGAAGGATTTTTAGACGATATTGCTTTGGTAGAACCTTATCGGATGTTGCTTAAGACTCTAGAGTTTCGCAGTTCTCAGAAATTGCGGAGCATTGTCATTAGTAGTACTAAATCTGGAGAAGGGAAATCAGTAGTTGTTTCCCACTTAGCAGCTGTTTGTGCAATGTTATCTCGACGAACGTTGATTATAGATGCCGACTTACATCGTCCGATGCAGCACAAGCTGTTTAACTTACCAGCTAAACCCGGACTTAGCGAAGCCATCACCAAAGAGCGATCGCTATTAAATGCCGTGCAACTTGGAGATATTGAAAACCTTTCGGTGCTGACTGCCGGCGAACTACACCCAAGACCCTCCCAGCTACTAGAGTCTGAGGCCATGAAGTCGTTGATAGCAGATGCTACAGAAAATTATGATTTCGTAATTATAGATACTCCACCATTAAGTATCAGTGCTGATGCAGCTACCTTGGGTCGCTATACCAATGGTGTTGTGCTGATTACACGTCCTAGTTTTACTCTCAAAGATTTCCTGAAAAAAGCAGTATCAGAATTTACACAAAATCGAATACCAATTCTCGGAGTAGTAGTTAATGGTATGGCAGTTCAAACTGAAAAGTCTTACCGTTATTTATCCCGTCCTGCGATCCATTCAACTCCCCCAAGGGATACCGTCAATTCTGGAAACGGTTCGAGGTCGAAGTGATGATATGCAATAGGAGTCAGAATTCAGAATTCAGAATTCAGAATTCAGGAGTCAGAATTCAGGAGTCAGAATTCAGAATTCAGAATTCAGGAGTCAGAAGTAAATCGGCTGTAGGGGCGTACAGCTGTATGCCCCTACCTATATCTATATCTGTATCAGGTATTTCGTGAAATTTATGAAGATGTTCGCCAGTGAACGCTCCTGGATACTAAAGATTGGGTTGGCAGGTTTGGTAATTGGGTTACTTACAGCATTTATGCCTGTTTATCTGGCGTTGATAGTGGGAGCGATCGCGGTAGTTTTCTCGTTCTTTGCCAGCTTCGAGCAAACTGTACTCGGATTATTAATCTTGCGTAGTGCCCTCGATCCTTTTTCTGCTCGACAAATTCCCTCTTTATTCGCCATTGGTGTGGATGTCCTGACTTTACTTTATGTGACAGTGACATTACTAACTGGCCGGGTAGTACGTACTGATAAGTTTTGGTGGTTTTTTGCAGGTTGGGTAGTTCTCCAAGGTTTGGGAGTCATACTCATACCTTTAGGAGAACAGGATCTAGATGCTGGTGCTTTCTTAAATAGTATCCGCGAGTGGGTGCGTCTTTTTTCTTCGCTAATGGTCTATTTGCTAGTAATGCAACTGCAAAACCGACTTCATCCACAAAAGATTATTTCTACATTATTTTTCGCTCTCATCTTACCCTTGACAGCAGCAACAATACAGATGCTTGTTCCCGCTTCCATGCTACCAGGGGTACTGCAAGCTACCAAAGATCCAATCACTGGGGAAATTTCCCGAATTAATGGCACACTTGGTCTAGCTAATACCTTTGCAACTTTTTTGTTGCTGTTCATAGGTTTGACTTATTGGAAACTAAATCAGTCCCAGCGTCGTTGGCCTTGGATAATACTGCTTGTTGTACTCGGCTTTTTCTATGTGAGTACTAAAACTTTGTTTAGCTTGATCATGCTGGGTATTCTGATTTTGGTTTTGATTGCACCAAGATTGAATCTGATTAATTTGATTGGTGGAGCATTGTTATTTGCAGTAGTTATAGTTTTATTTGCTAGCACTGAGTTTGGACAACAACGCCTCGCTTCTTTAACTCAAACACCGTTGTTAAATCCAGATTTAGATATATCGCGGGCAATTTTGTTGTCACATGGAGACGGGAATAGTTTTAACTGGCGACTTGCTCAGTGGTCTTTACTCATACAGGCTTGGGAGCAGTCGCCGATTTTGGGTTATGGTCTAGCAACTAGTCACTATTTAACTATTTACAATAACTACGCTCACAATGATTATGTCCGAGCTTTAGTAGAAGGCGGAATTTTTGGGCTTTTAGCTTTCCTACTGTTTCTTGGTATCCAAGCTACATATTTAATTCAGTTACTTCAACGCACTTCTTCTACTAAACCTCAGCGAGATTTGTGTCGGGTATTGTTAGCTATTCTTGCAGCTGTGGCTGTCGGTATGATTACTGAGAATATTTGGAGTCACACCACCTTCTTTTTCTATTGGTGGACTTTGTTTGCAGTTGCTACTTGGAATTGGGATCGGCCAAATCTGAATTTGAGGAGTGGGGAGTAGATATAACTGTGTATCTGAATAAATTTTTTATGATTCAGCCCTCGATTGATACTGATAATCATGCTCAAATGACGGCACGACATCAAAGATCCTATCGAGTGGTTTTAGTGCATCCGAGTGCGGGAGTTAACTGGAGTGGAGGCTCGGAGATTTTTGCTATAGAACTCGCCGATCGCCTGAGTACCTACTTTGATGTGGAATTATTAGCGGGCGATCGCTGTAGTCAGTTTTACTATCCAGCTGGTGGTATTGACCGCACAAAGGCACGTCAGATTGTGAATAATTTAGCGATCGCTTCCCTATTGAAACGTTTTTTTACCCATTCTGATATTGCCATCGAACACTTGACAAGTTTTTTACCTTGTGCATTTCGACTACTCACCCACCCTGCTGACTTAATTTTCCCCTGCAACGATTACGGAGGCTTAGCGGTGGCAGCTTTTGTCCGTAGTCTAATTGGTACGCCGTTTATTTATACCGAACATACTGGATTATTAGCCCAAGGGCGATTGCTTGCACGTAATTTGCGATTTTGTCCCGATCATCTCGTGGTTTTTTCGGAAGCTATGGCTAATTTTGTGCAAAATTTACGACCTTCTCAACCTACTACCGTTATTCCCAACGGTGTAGATACAAACCGATTTACACCACAAGGAGAACATCTAGACTTGGGTTTAAAAAAACCTTTAGTTTTGTGTGTAGCTTCTTTGAATCGTCACAGTCACAAGCGAGTTGAACTAGCAATCAAAGCTGTAGCTTCGTTACCAAAAGTTAGTCTTCTTATTTGTGGAGATGGCATAGATAGAGCATACTTTCAATCCTTAGGCGATCGGTTATTAGGAAGCGATCGCTTTGCCATCAAAATCTTTCCTAGTAATCAAATGCCCAAAGTTTATCGCAGTGTCAATGCCTTCACTTTACCTTCAATTAATGAACCATGCGCCCTTTCTTATTTAGAAGCAATGGCTAGTGGCTTACCAATAGTGACCACAGACGATGAAATGCGTCGCTATATGGTTGGAGATGCCGGAATTTTATGCGACGTTACAGATATAGAAAATTATGCTGCTGCCATTGCCAAAGTCTTGAGTGGAGATTGGCTGCAAAAAGCAGTTAGAAATGCTTCACGTTTTAGCTGGGATACTATTGCATTATCTTACCGCAATATCATTTTGCAAACGATTTTGCAACCAGGAAAAATATACTCTAAAAATATTTAATTAAAAGAGAATTCAGAACTCAGGATTCAGAATTCAGAATTCAGAACTCCTAACTCCTAACTCCCAACTCCCAACTCCCAACTCCCGATTCCCCAATCCCTAATTATTATGTCAATTTCTCGGCGAATTGCTTTTGCAGTTAGTGTTTCTTGGCTAAGTCGGGTGTCGATAATTTGCTCAGGCTTAGTTTTGACTCCGACTCTCTTCCGATTTATGGGAAAAGAGGAATTAGGACTATGGTATTTACTAGGTAATAGCCAATCTTTTTTATGGTTGTTATCTTTAGGAATCACGCCAACTTTGACACGACATATAGCTTTGGCAAAAGGAAAAAGCGGCTTCGATCCAGAAGTAGAATTAACAGATGAAACTCAACAACATATTGGAGATTTAGTAGTTACAGGTCGGTTAATTTTACAATGGTTAGCAGTAGCTGTTTTCTTTGTAGCTTGGGTTATTGGTTATGCTTTAATCAGTAAAATTGAGTTACATGAAGTGTCTCAAGAGCAAGTGCTTTGGTCTTGGACATTGATGTGTGCTGGTTATGCCATCGCAGTTTGGTTATCTTACTTTGATTGCTTACTAGCAGGTATGGGATATGTTGGTTGGGATGGTTTGATTGCGGTCTTAACCTATTTTTTAATTATATTTAGCAACATGGTTGCAGTCATGTTGGGAGGTGGATTATTAGCATTGGCAACAATTTCTGTAGTGGCTGGGTTAATGCAGCGGTTAATATTTATTACAATTATTCGCTGGCGTTTTCCGAATTTATTGCTTTTTCAAGGCAATTGGAATATTCAATATGCTAAAGCACTGTTTAAACCTTCTTTATACTGGTGGTTAACTGATTTAGGAGTATTTTTAATTTTACGTACTGATACTTATTTTATTGCTTTATTTAAGGGTTCTCAATTTATTCCTAGTTATCAAGCTACTTATAATTTGATGTCTAATATTTCTCAAGCTGGTATTGCTTTTGCTGGTTCTTCAGCAGTTTTTATTAGTCAAGCATGGCAAGCCGGAAATTTAGCAGATATTCACCGAATGACTTTACGGAATGCACGCATAGGATTGTCCATTGTAGCTGCGGGAGTTGCTTTTTTGCTGGTGGCGGGTGGAGGTTTTATCAAATTGTGGTTGGGTAAGGGTAACTTTGTTGGTCTAGATGTGTTGGTAATTTTTTGTATTATCGTCTCCTTAGAAACTCAACATGTAATTTTAATCACAAGTTCGCGAGCCACGGAGGATGAAAAGTATGCTCCTTGGTCTTTAACTTCGGGTGTTTTGAACTTAATATTTACATGGATTTTGATTAAACCTTTGGGTTTACTGGGAGTAGCAATGGCGACAATGTTCGCACAGATACTAACAAACAATTGGTATGGAGTCTATAGACCAATGGTGCGTTTGTATCTCAACTTTGGCATTTATTTACGTCAAGTAGTTGGTTTATGGGCTACTGTGCTGGTATGCTGTTTGGGCTTGTCTTGGTTAGCAAAGAAAAGTCTGTTGCTGTTAGGAATAACTTCAGAATGGGCTGTAATTGTAACTACCGCAGTTATTTGTGGCGCTGTGCTATCAACTTCACTGTGGATGAGTGTTTTAGAAAACCATCATCGCCAAAGTATTCAGGGAAAGCTAAAAGCTTGGCTGAAGCTGCCTGAATTTTAAAATGAAAAAAGTTGACACTGTAATAATACTGTGGTCATCTGTAGCTATTAGTAAATGTAGTTACTAAGGTAACTCCAAAAAATCAATTATTCCGGTTAAAGCGTTGACTGTGAACCGTCAACAGTCAACGGGAACAGTTAACAGTTTTCTATGGAATATTTTTTTACCTGGAAGTTACTAAGTGCTGCCATCGCTCTCGAATTTGTATATCTGATTAAAGATTTATATATTTGTGAATAATAATTAAGAAAATATAAAATCATCAGATAGATGCACAAGTAGTTGTAGTTTTATAAAGTATAATTAAGAAAAAGATAAACAAATCTAAGCAGTAATATAGGCGAAATTTGCCTCGAACGGCATCCGAAAAGGGTAAAGTTCTGATTGTTTTAGATAAAAGACTATTCCTATCCTGTACGTGCAACTAAGTTGCAGTTCAGGAAACAAGGCAGCAAAAGTGTAAATTTCAACAGTTGAAGAGGCAAACAAAGCCGTGGGTCAGTATCAACCTGCTCAGCTAAAAGGCTACAATCCAGAAGCGATCGCTCGCTACTACCGTTACCGTCCCTGGCTAGCTTGGGGGCGACTGGTGAGAATTCTCTGGTCTTTTGCAGGATTTATACTAAATATTAAGTTGGATGAATGGCGAGATCGAGTAGAGCAAAACAAAGTAAAACGAGCTGTAGAGCTGCGAAAACTCCTCACAAATCTGGGGCCGACTTTTATTAAAGTTGGTCAAGCCCTTTCTACAAGACCAGACCTAATACGCAAAGATTTTTTAGAAGAACTGGTGAAGTTGCAAGACCAGTTACCACCGTTCGATAATGCCATTGCTTATCAAATTATCGAAACCGAACTAGACCGCCCAATTCACGAAAGTTTTAGCGAACTGTCAGCGACGCCGGTAGCTGCGGCTAGCTTGGGTCAAGTATATCGCGGTCGTTTGATCACTGGGGAAGAAGTGGCAGTGAAAGTGCAACGCCCCAACTTGCGCCCCGTTCTGACACGCGACTTATATTTGATGCGCTGGGCGGCGGGTTGGCTAGCCCCTTGGTTACCTCTGAATCTCGGTCACGACCTGACTTTAATTGTGGACGAGTTCGGCACCAAGTTATTTGAAGAAATTGACTATATTAATGAAGGTCGCAACGCCGAAAAATTTGCTAGTAATTTCCACAACGATCCCCAGGTGAAAGTTCCCAGCATTTACTGGCGTTACACCAACACCCACGTTTTAACCCTGGAATGGATTAACGGCTTCAAGCTAACAGATACCCAACGCATCCGGGAAGCAGGTTTAGACCCAGAAGCCATCATTCAAATTGGCGTCACCTCAGGTTTGCAACAGTTATTAGAACATGGCTTCTTCCATGCAGACCCCCATCCTGGTAATTTGTTTGCCATGCCCGATGGTAGGATGGCTTACATAGACTTTGGCATGATGGATCAGTTGGAAGAAACCACCAAAGAAACCCTAGTGGATGCCTTAGTGCATTTGGTGAATAAAGACTACACCGATTTAGCCGAAGACTTTGTAAACTTGGGTTTCCTGACGCCAGACACAAACATTTGCCCAATTGTACCTGCATTAGAAGCAGTGTTGGGAAATGCCATCGGTAAAAACGTCGGCGATTTTAACTTCAAAACCATCACCGATGAATTTTCGGAACTGATGTATGAATATCCTTTCCGAGTTCCGGCGAAGTTTGCTTTAATTATTCGTTCCTTGGTGACTCAGGAAGGTATTGCCTTGAGTCTCAACCCGAATTTTAAAATTGTTGAGGTGGGTTATCCATATATAGCACGGCGATTGCTGACAGGAGAATCAGCAGCATTGCGGCGACGACTATTGAACGTGCTATTTAAAGATGGTAAATTCCAGTGGGAGCGGTTAGAAAATTTAATTGCGATCGCTCGTACCGATGGTAATTTTGATGTCGTACCCACAGCCCAAATGGGATTGCAATATTTAATGTCCGAAGAAGGCAAATTTCTGCGGCGACAGTTGGTCATTGCTCTCACCGAAGATGACAGACTGCACACCGAAGAAGTCCAACGCCTATGGAACCTGGTTAAAGACGACTTAAAACCGAATCGTTTATTCAATGTAGCCATCGGTATTTTGACAGAATTATCCAGAGAAGGTGCAGCTGCGATATTACCAAAAGCGACATTTCTTGGGTCTTTTGTCGGAAACCAGCCGGTTCAGAATTCAGGAGTCAGAATTCAGAATTCAGAATGATTTCTGTATTATCACTCGCTGATGTAACTTACTTCTACATCAGAGAATAACTGAGTTTGAGTCACCCATTAATTCATTCTGATTCCTGAATTCACCAATTTTGAATTCTTCTTTTTATAACCAGGAGTTTCCATGTACTATTTCCCCTTGCAACCGCCTTATTTTCTGTTAGTTGTAGGCTTTTTTGCTGCCTTAACCTCTGGTATTGCATTATCTGGAACATTAAAAGTAATTGTACAGAAATGGCCAAGGGAACGCTCAGAAAATACTAAGCCAAATTCCTCATTAAAACAATTATTTGTGCCATTTCTCGGCATCACTGCTGGTATTTGTTTATTTATGTCTTCAGGGTTAGAAATATTTGGTTTTCCCACTTTGCTAGCGTTAGGAGTTGGTTTACCAATCAGTTTGCTAACCTGTTTATTAGTGTGGTTGCAGTTGGGAAGTATGCTCAACTTTGCCCAAAGTAGAGGAATGCAATCTCTAGATTTAGATGCTGAAGGGTGATGTAGTAGTCTGTCCCATTAATTTTGTAATAAAAAAATGTTCGTAGTAAGGACTTTAGTCCTTGATTTTTAATCACTAAAGTCCTTACTACGAACCCATACAAATGTACAAATAATTTGGGATAATTTATTTTCTGGAAGTCCTTAAGAGAACGAACCGCACAGTTACAACCATAGCTCAAGAAGAAAAAAATGAGGGAGAATAACTCTTAACTCCACATTTATCAGTCAACAGTCATCTCTATTTAGTAATTTTATCTTTAAAATTGCGATAATTTAACTTAAAATTGTTGATTTTTTGTTGAATAAAACTGGTGGTAGATTTTTGCAGAACCGTTAACTTGCTGGGGCGCGTAAAGGTTTGGGGGCGTTTTTCAGGCGATTTTAAATAGCGATAGTGTAAGAAAACGTCGCGGTAGGGAATATCAACATCTTCTCCTGCACAAAGGCGAGTAAAATCTGATGAAGATACACTCATATAGTGAAGATATGTAATGGGTGTTTCCTCAGCGTAAAGAATATTATCTACAACATTAAATTTAGAAGCCCAATGGCAACCTGTAGCGCCTTCATAATTGGCATAGTTGTAGTAAGAAATTCCACTTTTTAAAACTAAATAATTAAGAACTGTTTGGTCGGAATCTGCCCATGCTAGGGCATCGGCTTCACCCGCTTCTAAACTAGTTAAAAAATTTGCTAAAGTAGCATCATCAAAAATATGTTTTTTAGAAGCAAACCAACCAGAACAAAAAATGCGGCCGCTAATATTTTCTTGGTGAAAAATTTGTTGTAATTTATCTTCTGTCCAGTCAAAAATATACTTCAAATCTGATTTATATTGAAAGTCGTTTGTTATCCAATCATATTTATCTAATTTTTCATAAACATCATCTAGTGGTTTCATTAATAGAGTATCGCCATCAAAGAAAATAAACTTGTCAAATGGGCCATCTAAACAACAAAGTTTTCTATGTCTTTCTATGCGAAAATTCTCTGCTAAACCATATTCTCTCCACAGTTTTAATGCTCTGGGATGAGCTTTCCAAATACGAGTACCAAATTCTTCCCAGCGAGCTATTGAAGCATCATCTTCAAATAAAGTGACATTATCCCTAGTTGCTATCTCTGCTTTTACTTTGTCTAGCCGATTATTATATGGAATTACGCAAACAGGAATTTTTCTACCAGCATTTGCTTCGATACTGTTGAGCAAAGCAATTAGTTGGTCATATACTACATCATTGGCTAGGGTATAAATACCATCAATCATTGGGGTACTCCTCATATTAAGTGCGGCTAGCAACAAAGGGAAATAAACGGCGAGTTAATTTTGGAAGAAAAGCAAACTTACCCTCGTGAAGATAGCGATAGTGTTCCCACAATTCCCAATAAGGACTACCGACTTTAATGCGTGTCCCCGCCCAATGCAGATATTTTAGTCGTTGTCCCCTGTCATAGAGGGCGTAGCCTTGCTGTTGGAAATTTCGCGAACCCGCCCAACTACCGGGGCCTCCCCCAGGAATTTTAACGAGATTTCCACGTTTAGCAATGAGTTTGAGAACTAAATAATTTAAAATTGGTTGGTCTGTAACTCCTTCGGAAAAATCAAAATATTCGCGATGGGCTGCACATTGGCGCAAAGTTTCATCCATTTGTTGTTCGGTAATTGTTCCTTTTTTAGCAGCCCAAAAACCGCTGTTGAAAACATCTTCTAGTTGAGCATCTGAAAAAATTTGCTGTTGTTTTACCAATGGCGAAAAAATATTTCGTAACTTGTCATTGGCGTAATGATAATCACAACAGAAGAAATCCACTTCTGCAAGTTTATCTAAATTGTCAGCAATTTTTTCAAAAACGACAATATCAGTATCGATATAAATAAACTCATCTAAAGGGCCAAACCACGCCACTAATTTACGCATTTTATTTGGTAAGGCGAGGAAATCTCGGTCAAAAATTTCGCCAATGCGTTGGGTAAATTTATCAATGAAATCTAAATCTGGGAAAATTTGCACGTTGTGTAAGGTTGCAAGTTGCTCTGCTACCTTGTGATAATTTTCGTTAAAAGGTATGAGATAAATTGTGACTTCTGGGTCATAGTAACGAATACTATTGAGTAAGGCGATGGCATTATCCATCACTCTGTCATTGGCAACAATATAAATTCCCCTGCTCATAAATTATCCTTGCTTGATTAACTTCAGTTTTCGTAACGCTCTGGTAAATAAATTTGGTGTGGGAGCTTCATTATAATTCTTCGGAGGAGTTGTAAATGCTGGGCGCTTTTCTGGTTCGTGTAAATAACGATAATGTAGAAATAAATCTCGATAGGCAAAGTCAATATTTTCTCCAGCACACACCGCTTGGGTGAGATTCGGAGGAATACCAATATAATGAATGTAAGTTAGGGGATTGCCTTTGTCATATAAAATATGTTCTCGTTCTTCAAAGTGTTTTGAAGTGGCAGAACATCCTGTTTTGAGATTATCTGGTAGTTCGCGAGCAAAGTTATAAGTAGAAAGCTTAGACCTCATTACCATGTAATTGAGCAGTGGTTGTTCCCCAGCACCTTCATATAAAATTTCTGCTTCACCATTTTGTAAATTAGATATCAGTGAATTTCTTTGTTCTGTATCAAATATTCCCCGCTTTGAACCGTAAAAACCAGAACAAAATATTTCTGTATCTATGCGCTTTTGTGCAAACACTTCTAGTAATTTAGGAGATTTAACATTGTAGATTTTACTAACGTCTTTAAATTGAAAATCGTAAACCACAAAATCATGGTTATCTAACTTTTCAAACACCGCATCAAGTGAATTCATCACCAAGGTGTCTGCATCTAAATAAATAAATTTATCGAAGGGGCCATCGAAGGCACAAAAACGACGATGAGCGCCATAAAGGCGGAATTTACTACGATTTAATCGTTCTGGTGCTGCTGAGAACATAAATTGATCCCAGCGTTCGATTGATTCTTGGTTATCGTAAATAAATACATTGGGCCGATTAACTATTTCCTCGGCAATTCGCTGTGTTCTATCATCGAAAGGATAGATACAAACTGGAGTTTCTTTACCCAAAATTACATCAATACTGTTGAGTAAAGCTATTAGTTGATCGAAAACATAATCATTAGCTAGGGTACAGATACCATTCATAATTTATGAGTGTTGAACAACAAAGTCTGACAACCAGTTAAGCAGATTTAATTTGTGTAAAATGATTTGACGTGCTTCAGCGATCGCATCTTTAGCCTGATACCATGCATCGGGTGTTGCTGTGACTTCTTGGATATAAGCAATGCCTTTTTCATCTAAACTAGGCAATCTTAAAAAACTACCCGGTGGCAATAATTTATCCGCAGCCGGGCCGCCATAATAAATTGGCAAACACCAAGCAAGCAAACTATCCCAAAGTTTCTCACTGACATACCAATTATTATCAGCATAGTTTTCAATTGCTAAGTTGTAATAATATGGAGCCATCCCATACCATTTATTACCCAATTCCCCCGATTTTTTCGCCGATTGTGGTAAATTACGCCCATACAAATCAAACTTTATGCCACTAGATTGTAGAGATTGTAAAAAGTCTAAACGTTGGCGATGGTTGGCTGTGCGGTTAATTCCTGAAGTAATCCAACTACATGGCGCAACTTTTTGCGGAGGTGGCATTTCATTCAAATCTTGAAATGTGTTTGAGTGATACCAAATAGCAGGCATATAATCGGGAGTAGGGGCAAAATCATCAGGGCCAGAAATGTAACTGCAATATTTATCGGCTACTTGATAATTCTTTTTAGTGATTTCTAAAACTTCATCTAAAGGCGGTTCTCTGAGTAAATAAATAATCCGTTCTTTGGGCACACCACGCAATAGAGAATCAACATTGACGACTGATTTTTGCTGGCGTTTGCGTAACTTATCTACCCAAGATTGTTGCGGCGTTGGTTGGGGAAAATCAAATTGATACATGAGCAGAAAATCTGGTTTGGGTGCTATTGCCTGCATTTGCATGTTGCCCCAAATTCCAAAGTGATGCGGGGTTTGTTGCCAAAGCCAATCGGCTCTAGTTTCTAAACCTCGATAACTGCTAATCATTCCTACTGTAATATTCATGTTAATAATTTGGATAGTGAAGAATTGAGACGCGGGGACACGGTGACGCGGGGACACGGAGAGCAAGAAAATAAAATTAGAGATTATGAAGTTTTAGACGAATGGGTGTTAATTGTCCATTGTTCAGGGTGTGAAATCATAGCTACTATTTGACTAAGTAATTCTTCACATTGCCTGTCTAAATCCAAAGCTTGCTCTTTGCTTAAATAACCACATCTGGTGGCAATCTCAATCCAAGTTTGAGTTTCAGCAGCTTCGGTTTCAGCATCACTCAGCTTACTGATAAATGCTGCTGGATACCTTCTTTTTCGCCAAGACTCAGAAATATTAGCTGCTACAGAACGAGAAGAACGTCTTATTTGATCTGTGAGTGAGTAGCGTTCTTCTATTGGAAAACTTTTAGTTAATTCAAAAATTGTCATTGCTACATTTATTGCATTTTTCCATACTCTTAACTCCTTAAATGAACGAATATTTCCCATTTCTAGATTTCCTCATCACTATCATTTCTTTTTCTTCTCTCCGCGTCCCCGCGTCTCCGTGTCTCCCTGTCTTTATTCAATAATTGGAGGACGTAGAGATTCATCAACGTAACTCAGAATTTTCTTTGCTCTCTTTTCCCAAGAAAATTGCTTGACAAATTCGATACTATCTGGATATCCTTCGATTTTTCGGGGATGAGTTTCTAAAACTTGCTTTAAACTTTCGGCAAATTTGTTGGGGTTATCCGGTTCGCACCATGCAGCGATCGCTTGGGTATTTTGAAATTCTGTTAATGATGGAATTTCTGTGGCGACAATGGGAGTTCCGGAGGCAAAATAGTCAAATAATTTTAAGGGAGATGTGAAAGTTGCGGCTTGTCCCGAACAATGAGGATGAGCTAAAACATCGGCTGCTTGTAGCAAAGATGCTAATTCGTGATGTAAGATATAGCCCAAAAATTTAATGTTGTAAATTTGTTTTTCTTTGGCTAATTGCTGATAATGTTCTACTTCTGTTGGCTTACCACCTGCACAAACAAATTGCACTTCTGGCATTTGTTGAGCTACATCAATTAATATATCAATACCTTTAAATTGCTGTATTGCTCCTGCATAAACTACCAATTTTTGATTGTCATTTCGTAATAATTTTTGACGCCATTCTGCTGCTTTTTCTGGTTGTCTTTCCATAAATAAATGATTAAAACCGTTGTGCAGCCTAATCACTTTTTCTGGCGGCATCCCATTTCTAATCATGCTTTCGCGGATAGTTTCTACAACTGTAACGGCAATTTGTAACAGGGGATTATTGACAATTTCTGGGTCAAATGGTTTTTCTTCGTGGTGGTGATGTTCGTAAATTGCCGGAATGCCATTTTTAATGGCAGCTTTGACAAAATTCCAGTTACGGCTGTGGACAAGTTTGGTAGTTGGAAGTATATGAAATGGTAAATAATATTTGCAGGCGATGGTGTTAGAATCTGTGAATTTACTGGGGAAATGGTCAATGGGCCAAGGCATGGGCAAGGGCGAGACTTTTAATTTGTCATGGAGGTTGTAATATTTAATTAGTTCTATTGGTGTTTTTTGCGGTTGAAAAGGACGCGCTAGATTCACTAATTTACTAGGATTTATTTTTTTATCAAGGTATACCAAAACTGTAGAATAACCCAAGTTAGCTGCGGCATTAGCAGCGTTTGTAGATTGCACTAAATGAGCTTCTGGCTTGGGCAATTCATCACCAATGAAGTAAATATAATGTTTTTTGTTATGGTAATTTTTCATCATTTTAATTACTAATACTTTCCTCGAATTTCTCTAAATTATTAATTAGATATATGGCAGATTCATAACTTTCTGAAAGAAATTGAATTTGTTCTTCTAAGCTGTAAAGTAAATTATCAGACAGCGAACGTAGAGAACTAAGAATAAGGTTCAAAGAAGTACGAAATTCGGCTGATATTTGATTAAAATTTTGATAATGGCTACTGATGACATTTTGATTTTGGTCTGAAATTGCAAGGATTTGTCCGCTAATTTGCGAGTTAATCACGTCATCAAAAACATCAATGGTGTTGAGAATTCTCCAAGCTGATTTATAAGAATCTTCGATTAATTCTTGCCGTTCTTGGGCATCATCTACCAAATCATCAAGTAATAAACGCAAAAATCCAATCATTGAGTTTAATTGCGTCCGAATTTCGTGAGAGATGCGGAGTAAACTTTGATTTGGTTTGGTAATCGTTTCAGGACGTTCGGCAAATTGCATTGAGTAGAGGCGTGAGTAGTAACCACCTTTTTGTAAAAGTTCTTCATGGTTTCCTACTTCTACTACTTGTCCTCGATCTAATACGGCAATTCGATCGGCTTTTTGGACTGTGGAAAGGCGGTGAGCAATTACTAATGTGGTACGATGGCGGCTGAGTTCATCTAGTGCAGTTTGTACTAAACGTTCGGAAACAGTGTCTAAGGCGCTGGTGGCTTCATCTAAAATCAAAATTTCCGGATTTTGCACTAAGGCGCGGGCGATGGCTAATCTTTGCCTTTGTCCGCCAGATAACATAACGCCGCGATCGCCAATTAAGGTATCGAATCCCTGGGGTAATTTGCTAATAAATTCATAAGCATTTGCTCGTTTGGTGGCTGTAAGAATTTCATCATCGGTAGCCTCAGGACACCCATAGGCGATGTTATTTTTTACCGAATCATTAAAAAGAAAGGTATCTTGACTGACAATTCCCATCCGCCGACGCAGGGATACCACATCAAATTCCCGTAAATCAACGCCGTCAATGGTAATAGCACCAGCAATGGGGTCGTAAAATCTCGGTAAAAGATCCGCTAAAGTTGATTTTCCCGCACCAGAACCGCCTACTAATGCTAAAGTCGTGCCACGCGGTAAATATAAATTCACATCTTTGAGGACTAACTTTTCATGGCCTGGGTAAGCAAAGCACAAAGAATTAAAAGATACTCCCTCTTGTAATTTTGTGTAGGGAAGCTTACCGTTGCCCATGAATGGCTTATTATTCAAACTTAAAAATTCATTTGTCACATCCACACTAGCGGCGGTGCTAGCAAAGTTACTGCGAATGGTATTTAGTTGAGAAAGTAATGGCAAAACTCGCAGCAACACTAATAAATATGTCAAAAGTACGGTAGAAAGGGAAGAAATTTGATTGGCAAAAAAGGTTTTACTCAAAATTACAATCATCAGCAAAGCCGTAATCCCCATTACCTCGCCTATGGGTGTGATTGCTTCTGAATTCACCTGAGATTGGAAATCTGCTTTTTCGCGATCGCGGATTAATTTTTGAATGCGTTGAAATTCTTTTTCTTCATTTCCTGTGGCTTTAACTAAGCGAATTCCGTTCAAAGTCTCCAGCACAGAAATTGAATATGCTTTTGACATTTCACTGAGCATCTTGCCGAAAATTTTAGAACGAGAAATTGCATACTGATTTACTAATGTCACTAAAGACAACAACAGTGTAGCTGCAATTGTCAACTGCCAAGAAATTGACAGTAATAAACCCACAAAAACTAAAATAGTGATTCCTAAAACCACTATTTTCACTATACTACCCAAAGCACTGGCAGCACGTCCAATTTCTCCACCAAGGCGATTGATTAAATCACCTACTTTAGTTTTCGCATAATAATCTATATCAATTTCTAGTAATATTTTTAATCCCGTTTCTCGCATATCCGCCGTCAATTTACGAGTTAGAGAACTCGACGCCAAGGCGCTAGCATAGGTAGCTAAATTTTTTAGAATAATTGTAAAGATAATTGCCCCAGCCATAATCCCTATGCGATAATTTTCTGGAGCATTATCAAAGGGAGATATCATCTTTCTCAAGATGGGAGGGGCAGTAGTTAAATCTACTTCTTGTCCGACAATTTTTAAAACCACAGGCACAATTAAAGCTGTGCTAATCCCATTAAATAAAGCTCCAGAAAATCCTAACAATATTGTCAACAGAATCAAACCTGGATATGGTTTTGCAAATCTTAGTAATAGTTTTCTGGTAGACATGGGGTATTTTAATTAATATGATTCATAACTTGGCAATTACTGACTTAAGTGTAGAAGCCATCGCCTCTATGCTATAGTGTTCCACACATCTTTGTCTTGCCTTAATACCTTGCTCATTTGCTGAATCTAAATTGTGAAAAATAAATTGAATTTTTTCAGCAAGTTGTTCGGGACAAGCAGGTTCAACTAAATAACCAGTATTAGCTACAATTTCGGGAATATCTCCAACACGTGTTGATAATACAGGTTTAGCCATTGCCATGCCATCTGTCAACTTCAAAGGAAATTGAGCGCGAGTTTCTGGGGTATCTCGCTGGGGAACAACTACAATGTGAGCAGCTGCTACTAAATCAGGCATAACATCAGCTGGATACTTTGGTAATTTGATAATCCAACGTCCCCATTGTTGTTGAAGTTGGCGATCGTAATCATCGTAAGGACTACCACCGACAATTACCAATCTCAAGTCTGGTTGATTAATTTTATCAAGGGCGGTGAGAACATCTTCTAAGCCTTTATAAGGTCTTGGCGCACCAGGAAACATTAAAATTCGATATTCGGATAAACCATAACGACTTCTACTTGATTCTGCATCATATTCAGTCGGGTTAAATAAAGAGGTATCTTTGCCATTGGGAACAAATGTACCGCCAAAACGTTGCTGCAAAAATTTAGTATGTACTGTTATAGCATCAGCTTGATTTATGAAACCTTCCATCCATTTCACATACAAAGGATGATGAGGATTTCTGAGTGCGCCGTCTGGCTTGAATAAATCTCTTACTAATTGTTTTGGTGCAGGATGATAACGCCAATCATCGCCACCATGCCAACTCATTTCCCAATCATCTATATCGAGAATCAATGGCTTATTGCTGAATATTTTCTTGAGTAAGCCAACCCCAAAACTCGCTATTTGGGGCTTGATAGCATAAATTATATCTCCACTAATTTTGGGTAAAAATTCGTGGATTTGTCCAAAGAATTCCGGAAGATTTTTACCGGGGAGATGATAAACTTTTAAATCTTGTGGTAAATTTCGATATAAATTATTTCCAAATAAAAACCCTAGAATTTCAATTTCATATCCTAAATTGATTAGGGCTGTTGCAAGCAAGTATGCACGTAAAATAGCTGCACTTGACAAATCTGAAACCAACAGGGATATTTTTGAAAAATTTTTCACTATTTTTGTACTTAATTTTTATCAACAAGAATTCAGGAGTCAGAATTCTAAATTCTGAATTCTGAATTCTGAATTCTGACTCCTTTTTATTTAATGCGCCAGGGATTTGTAACTTGATTCGGTAAAAATACTTTAGCTAATCTATCAAAAATCCTGGTGTATAACGAACGGGTAACATTTTTAGCGTACTGCGGTCGATAAGGATAGGTACAATGAAGTACTTTAATTTCATCCTCAACGTTATATGCATCCTGCCATTTGCTGAGATAATTATAGGTAGGTGGTAGTATTTTCATGTGGGGACGGACAGATGCGATCGCCGAAGCAAAAGCCCCTTGATCTTTTAAAAGCAATTTATCTTGGTTATTTTTGACAATTTCAAAATAATATTGAAATTTATCAAAAAATATCTGGTTAATTTCTGTTTTGCGAAAAGCTATAAAACCGCCATTATATTGGACGCTATCTGCTTGTAAAGGTAAGCCCACAGATTGCAAAATTGGTAAGACATTTGGTAAAAGTTCTTCCTGTTTGCCACGCAATAAATTTGTGGCTTTAGCAATAGCAGGTTGCACATCTTCAGTTAACAAGAAATCGTATTCATCCATATACTCAAATACGTCGTTGATATCGGAAAGCAAACAAATATCTGAGTCTAGGTAAATAGTTTTATCAAATTCCGAAGCATCATACAAAGCTAATTTTGCTTGTCTTGAGGCTAAAACAGTATTTTCATTCGTTGGTACAGGCTTTAAAATTACATTTTTGAAAGCCTTTAGCAAAGGATAAAGAACTGGTGGAACTTGGTCAATTAAAATAATTATTGGTTCCTGATGAAACTTTCTCACCGCAGCTAAGAAATGAATACAATCTTGAAAAGGGTAAAGCCCAGTTAAAATTGTAATAAATCCTCTAGTTTCTTTTGGCATAATGTGAATAAATAATTGTTATTTAGTCTGGGGTATGTCAGGAAAATTTTCTCTAAATTACTTGATAACTCAATATGATATAAGAGAGATTGATGAAATTTCACCTGGAAATTTTATTAATTTTAAGAACCAAAAATAATCAATTAAATCTAGCTTTTTGTTTGTAGATTTTCCCAGAGAAATTTTACTGATTAATTCATCCGAAGTTGACTTTATTTAAGTATAATTACCGTAAAAGCACGGTTGTATATTATCATAGTTAAAGTTGCACTAGAGCAATGTCAAATCAAGTATAAATACTCGAACTAACCGATGCAGGTAGCATTATTACTGAGTTAAATGTAGGATTGCTACTCAATACTAAACATTGATGTTGTAAGGGAGATAGAGCTAATGCAGGTAATTCGTCTGGAAGCACTCTCAGACAACTATATATTTTTGTTACACGACTCGAAACAAAACATCGCCGCCGTTGTCGATCCAGCACAAGCACAACCAGTATTAAAAAAACTTGCACAATTAAAAGCAGAATTGGTGGCTATTTTCAATACACACCACCATAACGACCATGTAGGCGGTAATAAGCGATTAATGGAACAATTCCCCCAATTAATAGTTTATGGGGGAGCCGAGGATCGTGGTAGAATTCCCGGACAACAGGTGTTTTTGCAAGAAGGCGATGGCGTGCAATTTGCAGAACGCACAGCTGAAGTCATCTTCGTTCCCGGACATACCCGCGCTCACATCGTTTATTACTTTCCCCCCGAAAATCCTGGCGAAACGGGCGAATTATTTTGTGGCGACACCTTATTTTCTGGAGGTTGCGGTAAATTATTTGAAGGAACGCCGACACAAATGGTGGAATCTTTAAGCAAAATTCGTTCGCTACCAGATGATACACGCGTTTGGTGCGCCCACGAATACACCCTCAGAAATTTGAAATTTGCTTTAAATCTCGATGGCGACAACACCGACTTACAACAGTACTTCGAGCAAGTCCAAGCTTATCGGAATCGAGGAGAAGCCACCGTACCCTCACTTTTAGGAGTCGAGAAACGCATCAATCCTTTTCTAGGCTGGGATCGCCCATCGTTACAATCAGCAGTTAATAGAAGGGATGCAGTGCAAACCTTTGCACGTATCCGGGAAATGAGGGATAACTTTTAAATGTTGGGCATTGGGCATTAAAAATGGGGAAAGGGAAAGGGGTAAGGGGAAAAGGTTAAATTTATCCCTTTACCCTTTACCCTTTACCCTTTAACCTTTTACCGTGCTTCATAGTCTCCCCATACGCCATACTTCAACTTTCTCACGAGAATAGTTGCGATCGCCCCCTGCGTTTCGCTAGGATCTGTAAGCTTTAGGGTATTGGCGAAGCCGCTCTTAATACAGCACGGCGAAAGCCAAATTAATCATATCTTACAGGAAAAACGAAAAACGATGGCGAAACGCGTGCAGTTAGTTTTAAGTCAGGATATCAGTAAGCTGGGAAAATCTGGTGACTTAGTGGAAGTAGCTCCTGGCTACGCTCGTAATTATCTGCTTCCTCAAAAATTGGCTATCCATGCCACTCCTGGTATTCTCAAGCAAGTAGAACGCCGTCGCGAACAAGAACGTCAACGGCAATTAGAACTCAAGCAACAAGCTCTTGAGCAAAAAGGAGCTCTAGAAAAAGTTGGCAGCTTAACAATTGCTAAGCAAGTTGGTGAAAACGAAGCTATTTTCGGTACAGTTACCACTCAAGATGTTGTAGATGCAATTAAAGCAGCCACCGGTCAAGAAGTAGACCGTCGCGGTATCACTATTCCTGATATTAACCACCTTGGTACTTATAAAGCTGAAATCAAGCTGTTTTCGGAAGTAACAGCACAAATTGATATTCAAGTCGTGGCTAGCTAAATTAGGCAGGGGGATGTAGCTTTAGCTTTTCTTTGGGAGACGCTAGCGCTAACCCGCAGGGTGGGAGATAGGGGAGACATGGGAGACAAGGAAGACAAGGAGAATAATTCCTAACTCCTAACTCCTAACTCCTAACTTATAACTTCCCACTCCCAACTAGCTTTCTTCTCAACACTAAAATCGTTTTATGGCTGAAGAACTGAGTTTTAAAGGCGATGGTAGCGAACGCTTACCACCCCAAAATATCGAGGCGGAAGAAGCGATTTTGGGGGGGATTTTGCTAGATCCAGAAGCGATTAGTCGAGTGAGCGATCGCTTAGTTGCCCAAGCATTTTATATTAGCGCTCACAAAGATATTTATCAAGCAGCAGTCAGACTCCACGCACAAGGCAAACCCACAGATTTACTTTCGGTTACAAGTTGGTTAACTGACCACGATTTACTCGCTCGCATTGGTGGTAGAAATAAATTAGCAACTTTGGTAGACCGCACAGTTTCAGCTGTGAACATTGACGCCTTAGCAGGGTTGGTGATGGAAAAATACCTGCGGCGACAATTAATTAAAGCTGGCAATGAAATTGTGCATCTTGGTTACGAAACAGAAACCGAATTACCAATAGTTTTAGACCAAGCCGAACAGAAAATTTTCGGCGTAACTCAAGAGCGTCCGCAATCAGGTTTAGTTCACATTGCAGATACTTTAATTAATAATTTCCAGGATATTGAAGAGAGAAATCAAGGCGTTGCCTTACCTGGAATTCCCTGTGGATTTTATGATTTAGATGCTTTAACCAGCGGCTTTCAGCGTTCCGATTTGATTATTGTTGCTGCTAGGCCTGCAATGGGAAAGACAAGCTTTTCGATGAATATTGCACAATATATTGCCAATTACGAAGTTAATATCAAGGGTGATAATAATATTGACCAGAGGAAAAAACTACCAGTTGCTGTTTTTAGTTTGGAAATGTCTAAAGAACAGCTGACACAACGTCTATTAGCTAGCGAGGCACAAATTGAAAGTGCTTATCTACGGACTGGACGCCTTAGCCAAACACAATGGGAACCTTTAAGCCGTGCTATTGGTACCCTTTCTGAAATGGCAATTTATATTGACGATACGCCGAATATTACTGTTACACAAATGCGTAGTCAAGCAAGGCGACTGCAAGCAGAACAAGGATTACTAGGTTTGATTGTTATAGATTACTTGCAATTAATGGAAGGTGCAGGTGATAATCGCGTACAAGAATTGTCAAAAATTACGCGTCAACTCAAAGGTTTAGCGCGTGAATTATCTGTACCGGTTATTGCTTTATCTCAGTTGAGCCGAGGAGTAGAAGCACGTACTAATAAACGCCCGATGTTGTCAGATTTACGTGAAAGTGGAAGTATAGAACAAGACGCAGATTTAGTAATAATGCTTTATAGGGATGAATACTATTCTCCAGATACTCCCGATCGCGGTATTGCAGAAGTGATAATAGCTAAACACCGCAACGGGCCTACTGGTACTGTGAAACTTTTATTTAACCCACAGTTTACCAAGTTTCAAAATCTCAAACTTTGAACTGGGCATTGGGCAAACAGGGCATTGGACAGGGAAAAGGTTAAAGGGAAAAGGGAAAAGGAATAAATTTAATCTTTCCCCTTTTCCCCGGTTGGTGAGCTTGTCGAACCATACCCCTTTCCCTTTCCCCCTTGTCCTCTTCCATGCCCCATGCCCAATTTTTACTTAACTCCTAGCAATTCCACATCAAACAGCAGCGTAGCGTTAGGTGGAATTACGCCACCGGCACCACGAGAACCATAACCTAAATCTGGCGGGATGATTAAGTTACGACGACCGCCTACTTTCATGGTGCTAAGTCCTTCGTCCCAACCTTTGATTACTTGTCCGACACCGATTTTAAATTTGAAAGGTTGACCGCGATCGCGGGAACTATCAAACTTAGTACCATCTTCTAAAGTGCCGGTATAGTGAACCTCTACTGTTTGTCCGCGTTCAGGAGCCGCCCCAGTCCCCTCTTTTATCTCAACGTATTTCAATCCAGAGGGGGTGGTTACGACATTAGCATCAGACATAGTATCGCTCGCAATTAAGATATTGTTTTCAGTTAAAATTGTGGGCGCTGGGAGTGTTGAGGTTATCTGGTCAGCAATGGCAGTATTCTGTTTACTGCCCACTTGCCCCACAAATAAAACCACAACAAACACCGCAATGAACGCCACACTCAGGAAAATTGCTTTCAAAATCAGTTCTCCCTACTTAGGTAGCCTGGTCAAAACATTACCAACAGAACACATTTAGTTTAAATCACAAAGGGCAACCTAGCGCCAAAGCTTATTTTCTAAATCGCGTACTTGACGTTCTAAACGGTCAATTCTACCCCGAAGTTCGTCTACTTCTGACTGGCGAGCCACCCCCAAATCCTGCATCATATTTCGCATTTGTCGTTGCATTTGGGCGTCCCAGTTTCCTTGCTCTGATTTTAACTGCTGGGCAATATCATCTATAACCGCCTTGGCTTGTTCGGGATTGAGTTTACCATCTTTGACCAAATCATCGCTGACTTCCCGCAGCTTTTCTGCAACTAAAGACGTTGTACCAAGACCCACCATCATTAGTTGTTGCAACCAGTTGTTGCTGTCCATACTCCGTATCCTCTTCAATTTATTTCAAACAGCCGACCTTAGCTCCTGAGTGTAGGCGGTCGAGCTATGCTGGAAGCGTAACTCTAGCCTACAACTCTATTCTGGCAAATTAGCGAACGCAGGCATCAAAGGACGTGGTTATAGAACTCCTCAAATTTAAAGTTGCCCCTAATTTACAGGAAAATTTTATCTACAAAGATGCAGAAATTTGGACAACAGCCAATACGGTTCGGATAAGCAGTATGAACCTCCCTTGTGGTCTGGGAAAAGGTTAAGGGGTAAGGGGTAAAAGATGTATTTGAAACCTTTCCCCTTTCCCCCTTAACCTTTCCCCTTTCCCCTTTCCCCCTTTCCCTTTTCCCGACTTATGCAAGAAGTCTAATATTAGTATTCAGCTAGATGCTGGTTGTAATACATTATTTAACAACCTGTAGTCATTCATACCAATTGTAGTTAGGATAAAGAATGTGTAAATTTTTATCTTATAGCTACGGTATTGTTGATTCGCATATAGGTAAAACTACTGGCATGGAAACTAACGAGTTAAAGTTTGTCTTGAAGTTATTGGGATTTAAGGATTATCGAGCAGAACTCAAGGCCTTTGATACTTTTAAAGCTGAGAGAAATAAAATTTGTAAAGCATTGGGCGATCGCGAGCTGGTAGACTATACCCGCGAGGTTACCACAGTTAAAATTTCACCACCTGGTCAAGCGGTACTTAAAAATCCCGGCGAAGTGCCCATTGCAGATAAAGAACTCAAGGTACTAGAGCAAATTGCTAAAGCTTCAGGTAAAATCGCTCCCAGCAAAATCACTTCAGCAAAAAAAGCTGCGGAACGAGATGCGATATTACAGGTGTTGAGCGATCGTGGTTTGATTGAAGCTGAAAAAGGAATTAAAAAAAATAAACCTGAAGTTTGGCTGACTGAAAGAGCAATTGAGTATTTACGAGACGATTACATTCCCAAAAAAGGCTCTAACCCCGTCCTCAGCTTAGAATTGCTGGGTAATTACCTACGCTTTTTACGAAAAACTCTGCGGGTGAAGTCTGAGGAAGTTTCTATTCCGCTACCTGTCAATGTCGCTGATAAACAAATCAGCGATGAAGAAATTTTACAACTTATTGAAAAATTAGACCGAGAATTGGGTACTGACAATTATTTGCCCATTTTTCATCTGCGGGAAAAATTACAACCGCCATTTTCACGGGATGAATTGGATAAGGCTTTATATCGTTTGCAAGCAAGCGATCAAATTGATTTGAGTTCCTTATTAGATCCAACACCCTACACTCCAGAACAAATTGATGCTGGAATTTTACAAAAAGTGGGTGGTTCGCTGTTCTTTATCACTGTGAACTAAAAATACAGAGACTTTTTTCCTGGACATTAAGTTTGCTCAATTATCCCAATTAATTATGGCATCTATCAACGACATTATTAAACGCGAGGTTAACCCGTTTGACCTAGTAAATTTGAAAACGGGTAATTTTTGGGGTCAAAATCAAGAATTAGAGTCTGTGGTCGAGTCAATTCATCAAGAGGCAATAACAGAAATTGAAGGATTTCTCGATTTAGTAACTAAAGATAATTGTAGTCGTACTGTTTTACTTGTAGGTGATGCTGGTTCTGGCAAAAGCTATCTTTTAAGTAGACTAAAACGCACCTTTAACTCAAAAGCCTTTTTTGCTTATATAGGGCCTTGGGTTGATAACGATTATATGTGGCGTCATCTGCTACGTAATACAGTTGATAGTTTAATTCAAGTACCAGAAGGACAGGAAGAGTCTCAGTTAATACTCTGGCTGAAAAATTTATCTGTTTTCACAAAAACTAATCTGAAAAAGCAGCTTTTTAATGATAGCTTTTGGCAATTATTATTAGGCGATCGCCAAAAATTTGTTAACCATCTTAAAAAGACTTATTTAAAAGCAGGTATTTACAATCCTGATGTGTTTTTTGGAGTGTTACACGATCTCACAGATCCAGAACTTTACCCTATAGCCTGTGAATGGTTAAGAGGAGATAATTTAAGTGAAGAATCAATGCAAGCTTTGAGACTTAGACACTGCATTGATGCAGAAGACGCAGCAAAGAATATTTTAGCTAATTTTGGTAAAATTTCTACTGCAACTCAACCTATTGTCTTATGCTTTGACCAAGTTGAAACCTTGCCAAATTGGACTTCTAATCCTCAACCTTTATTTAATATAAATACTACTATCCATAGCGAAAATCTCAAAAACTTTCTAATTATTATCAGTATAGTCACCAATGCTTATAAGCAAAGTTATCGTTACATTCAACAGTCAGACAAAGCCAGAATCGAACGATTAGTATCACTAAAACCCATTAATTTGAATCAAGCAGAAGCACTTTGGACTTACCGATTACAAAGTATACATCAAGAAGCTAATCCTAAGCCTGATTTACCTATTTTTCCCTTAAATAGACAATTGTTAGAGGAAAATTTTCCTGGTGGTAAAACTATGCCAAGAACTGCGTTTATTGTTGCCAGGTTAGAGTATCAACAATATAAACTTTCTCTATTGAAAGAAATTGTAGTAGTTAATATACCACCAAAGACGCCAAAAAAGTCAGAAGGTCAACAAGGACTAATAGATATTAAAATAGTAAAAAATGACCTTACCTCAAATATTAGCGATCGACAAAAAGAACAAGCTGAATTTGAATTAATCTGGCAGCAAGAATATAAAAAAATTCAGGATAAGCTAGTTAAAATATCTCTTTTAGCAGCACCTGACCTCATACGAATGGTGCAAGAAACTTTAGAGGCATTACAAGTACAGGCAATTAAACCTAAACTCATCAGTGGCACTTATGCCAGCTATTCCTTAAGTTATCAATCGCCATCTAAGCGAGAAAATATAGGAATAGTGTGGACAGAAGATGCTAATATGAATAGTTTTTATAACGTGATGAATGCTTGTCAAAAAGCTATTCAACAAAATGTTTGTCAAAGGCTTTATTTAATTAGAATTGGAAGTATAGGAAATGCAAAACTCGCTGGATATAAAATCTATAGTCAAATTTTCACTGGTACTAACCATATTCACATCAAACCAAATCTTGCTTCAGTTCACTATTTAGCGACATACCATAGCTTAGTTAATTCTGCACAGGCTCAGGAATTAGTTGTTGGTGGTCAAGCTATTACTTTACCAGGATTACAATCTTTAATACGTGAGTCAAAAATTTTAGAACAATGTACTTTATTACAGAATTTAGGAATTATTACTAAACAAGAACCTAAAAAACATAATTTAAATAAAACTAAAGATTTGCGACCAGTCAAAGATTTCTTGTTGAATCTAGTAAAAACCCAAGGTTATATGGGAGTGCCTACTTTAATTTCACAAGGAGTTAGTCAATTTTCTTACGTGGAAGAAAGTGAAACTCAACATTTAATTGATTTATTATGCCAGGAAAAGAAAGTAAAAATTATTAACCCTAAATCTAAGTTGGAAGACCAGTTAATCCGTTTACTCACTCACTAATTAAATAGATTAACTTTGATTAAATTTTAGCCAATGCACTACCTAACAAAAGCCTCTGAAATCCAAACAAAAATTGCAAAATTCGCCTTGGCTAAAGTGCTATGGTTAGATACAGAAGTAGCTAATTGGAATACTCCATATCCCAAACTATCATTAATTCAGATATTAGCAGAACCTACAGACTATACAGGAAAATTTGCTTATATTCTTGATGTATTGAATAAACCTGATTTGATTGCACTGTTTATTCAGCAAATCATGGTTAATTCTCAAATTGAGAAGGTATTTCATAATGCAAGTTTTGATTTAAAGTACTTGGGTGAAAAATCAGCACAAAATATTACCTGTACCCTGAAGTTAGCAAGAAAGATTACCCTCAACAAGTTACAAACATCGAATTTAAAGCTGAAAACTTTAGCGGCGGAACTTTGTCAATTTTCTCATGTCGATTCAGAAGAAGGTAGAAGCGACTGGGGAAGGCGTCCTTTGAGTGACAAGCAGCTACATTATGCGGCTATGGATACAGTCTATTTGGCTGCTGTTCATCGTCGGTTATTAGAAATTGATAGCTCTAATTTTGTAACTAATATTTTTAATTTTATGTCTGATGATTCCAAAAATATATCTTTAACAGCGACTAAAGTCAGAGTGGCTTTTGAATGTCCTCGGCTATTTTATTTACATCAAAAATTTGGCGGAAATACTTTATTTATACCACAAAATAATCAAATTGGTATTGGTAATAGTTTTCATAATTTGGCTGATAGTTTTATTAAGTTAGCTGTTAGCGAATCAAGATTTACAGAAATATTCAAAAATAGTACATCTCAATTAAACATAGACGAAATTGCCTCTCTTCTGCAACAGCTTTTTTATGAAATTAAATTTTCTACTTATTTAGAAAAAGCTGTTGAACAAGACGCAAGTGCAGCGCAACCACTGTACAAAGTTTGGCAAGGATTACAAGGATTAATCAGACGCTTTGCAGAATTACTTGTTGTTAATCGACGTTATTGTAGTGCAGAAGCAGTTATTCGCAACACTTTTGTTTCTCAAGAACGTAAGCTTGAGCATTATTTTCAATTACCTGATGGCACACAACAAAGGGTAGGAGGAGAATTTGATTGTTTGGTTTATAATTTGGAAGTCAAGCGATTGTGCGTACTTGAATTTAAAACTTATCAGCCTGTAGATCCATCAGCACAATTAGCTCAAGTTGCTCTTTATAGTTATATGCTTTGGCATCAAAAAAAGGTAGCAGTTGATTCGGCTGTTTATTGTGTTTTGCCAGAGTTTAAAGAGTATCAATATTCTTGGGAACAGCTAGAAAATAACGTGCATCAATTGATTCCCTATAAATTACACCAGATGCAACAATGGTTAAGTTGGGAACCACCTCATCCTAATTCGCCACCGCCAACAACTCAGCCTTATCTGTGTGAAATTTGTCCGCAAGAACAAAAATGTCAGACTTTTTTTGTTTCGCCTAGTTTACCATCTAAAGATGAGAGAAATGGCGGGCAAGATGCCCACCCCACAATAAAAAATTCTGTTGATGCTCATGCAATTGGTGAAGAGTTAGTTACTACTTTGCAATCATTTGGCATTAGTGTAGATTATCACGGTGCTGCTGTTGGGCCGGCTTTTATTCGAGTGAAACTTAAGCCTCATTTGGGTGTGAAAGTTAATGCACTTTTGAAATTGTCAGCGGATTTACAAGTGCAGATGGGGTTAGCAAATCCGCCGTTAATTGCGCCGCAAGCTGGTTATGTTAGCGTTGATTTACCTCGTCCAGATCGGCAAATTGCGAGTTTTGAAGAGTATATTCAGCCGCAATTTTTACCTCCAACAGTACCTATAAAAATTGCGATCGGGTTGAATATTGAAGGAGAATTGGTAGAGGCTGATTTATCTGATGCTAATACTTGTCATTTTTTAGTTGGTGGTACAACTGGTAGCGGTAAGAGTGAATTTTTGCGATCGCTCCTCCTCAGTCTCCTCAATCGTCATTCTCCGCAACACCTGAAAATCGCCTTAGTTGACCCCAAGCGAGTCACCTTTCCAGAGTTTGAGAAAATGCCTTGGTTATATTCGCCAGTTGTTAAAGATGGCGATCGCGCGATCAGACTGATGGATGAGTTAGTCGCAGAGATGGAATCGCGTTACCACCACTTTGAAAAAGCTGGGTGTGCCGATTTAAGTACTTACAACCAACGCTCTACAAAGATTTTACCTCGTATTGTCTGCATTTTTGATGAATATGCCGACTTTATGGCAGAAAAAGAAATCCGCACATCACTAGAACAAAGTATTAAACGACTCGGAGCAATGGCACGCGCCGCAGGAATTCATCTTATTATCGCCACTCAACGCCCAGAAGCGAAAGTTGTTACACCCATAATTCGCTCAAACTTACCAGGAAGAGTGGCTTTGCGTACCGCCAGTGAAGCAGACTCAGCTATCGTCTTGGGAGGAAAACAAACAGCAGCAGCTTATTTACTGGGTAAAGGTGATTTACTCTACCAAATAGGCGCTCAAATGCACCGCTTACAAAGCTTATTTGTTAAAAATATTCAACTGCCATCAATATAGAAGATATGGCAGGGAACAAATAGGCAATAGGGGTGATTGTTGACTGTTGAGAGATATTGCTGTTTACGCTGCTTGATTGAATCAAAAATGGATAAAGTCGAGCTAAGTATGTGTAGGGTGTTTTGTGGCCAAGCACTCTAGAGACGATTGTCGGACTTTGAAGTTTTAACGTTTAGTGGCAAATACACAGTAAACACTGCTCCCTGATTAGGGGTATTAGTAGCTATAATTGCACCTTGGTGAGCTTCAATAATTCGCTTAGAAATTGCTAACCCCAGACCATTACCACTACCTTTGCGTGCCGGATCTGTTGTATAAAATTGCTCAAAAATTCGAGGTAAATCGCTCTCTTTTATACCTCTTCCCTGGTCTTGAATTTGAATAATAGCTTGTTTACCTTGGCTATATCCAGAAATTAATATTTGAGAGTTTGGTGGTGAATATTTAATTGCATTATTTAACAAATTAAGAATAGCCTGTAATAGCCTTTCTGCATCGCCCTGGATGGTTAAGTTTTCTACATTTACCTGTGTAGAAATCTCCAGAGTTCGCATTTGTGGTTCGACTGCATTAACAGCACGATTAATCAATCCATGCAGGGAGATGCTTTGCTTTTCTAGTTGAGTAACTCCTGCTTCCAAACGCCCTAAATCCAGTAAGTCATGAATTAATTGTGATAAACGCTTGGTTTCACTTTCGATAGTTTGGAAAAAGCGATCGCGCAATTCTGGTTCATCATACGCTCCTCCTTTGAGTGCGTCTACTGTCACCTGAACGTTACTGATAGGGGTACGCAATTCGTGGGAGACATTGGCTAAAAATACTCTCCGCTCTTGGTCTAGGGAAGCTAAACGCTCGCTCATCCGGTTTAATTCCCTTGATAATCGATCTAATTCATTGTTTTCATGGATAATTAGCTTATCGCCAAAATGACCGCTACCCAAACGAATGGCAAAATTTTGCATCATCTCAATTGGTTTTGAGAGACTGCGAGCAAACCGACTGCTAATTAAGGCACACAGGAAAATCGTTACTCCTAGCGTTCCTAAAATACTCCAAATCACCTTCACAAACTGTCGCTTAATCTGCTCTAAAGTCATAGACATGCGGATTACGCCTAACAATTGACCGTTACGCTCAATGGGTCTAGCTATGTAGAGGCGATCGTCCTTTGATAAAACACCTTTAGCAATCCCTTGTTTTACATGATTTTGTAAGGCTTCCTGCATACCAGGAACTTCAGACCAATCTTGAACCCGGCTGTCTAATTTGGGGTCGGAAGTGGCTAATAGAAGACCTTGTTGATTAAAAACACGTAGCGTTACAGTTTGCGGTGCGCCATAACGTTCCACTAGCGTCCTGACGTGGAGAATATTTTTTTCTTCTAGTCCATCTGCAACACTTTCACTTAACGCACTCGTCCAATTATCCAGATCTACTTGTCGCGATCGCATAAAGTAATCATAAAACGACCACAGGATATAACCTGCCATCAACGACGTTCCCAAAGCTGTAAGCATCAAGTATGTAGCTAACAACTTGGTATAAATAGTATTTAATTTAATCCGAGGTATCCAGCTTCTCATGAAAGCTACTCCTCAGAAGGGTTATGCAACACTGCTTTAATACGTGCTAATAGTTCGCGGGTGTTGAAGGGTTTAGTAACATAATCATCTGCACCTGCTTCTAAACCCCAAATTTTATCCATATCCTGATCCTTGGCTGTAAGCATGACAATAGGTACATTAGAAAATGCCCGAATTCGCCAGCAAACTTCCATACCATCAACTTCTGGTAACATTAAATCAAGCAAAATTACATCTGGAACTTGCTTGTGAAACTGTTTGATAGCACTATGCCCATCAGCTGCTGTAGTCACCGTGTAACCTTCTCTTTGCAGAGTATAGGTAAGACTATCACGCAGAGGAGCTTCATCATCTACAAGTAAAATGTGTGCCATTTTTGTATAAAACTAATCTGATTTTTTTTATAATTATAATTTATCTAAAAAACTATTTATCAAGTAAATCCTAAGAAATTTTAATTCAGAGCTAGTAACTATAGTAGGGCGAACGCATCTTATTTACTAATAAAAACTAAGAAAGATTTCAAAATGATATAGATAATTGTAAAAATTGAGTAACTACAATAAATAAATTATTTGGGTTAAAGCGTTGACGGTTCACAGTCAACAGTCAACAGTCAACAATAGCAATGAATATTTTTTTACTTGGAAGTCCCTTTTCTAACCATTTCTTATGGAAACTGCCATATCTTCCCAAAAGGCGCATTCCCAAATTTTCTTTTAGAACTGGGATGAGCTTAACTCTCAGTTTGACTTGTACCTGGAATAGACATATAATTGCGATCGCAATAGAAGGGGAGTAGCTGCTGGCGCAAAAATTAACAGCCAGTACATCTGAATCAACATACTGGCGATGAGCCTGGTTCAGGTGGCAAATAATTAAAACATTTGAAAGCGAGACCTTCACTAAGTTCACACCGCAGAGTGTAAGCTTGGTGAAGTTTTTCGCTTTCATCAAGCTTCACATCGGTCAACGATTCTTTAGGAGCTTGAGAGAGTGTTAACAGCTTTTACCGCAGGTTTGTTATTAATTACAGTTTCAGAACTAGGCGATAAAACATTTTTTATTGCTGTGATTTTGGCAATGCATCACTCGCGGCGGCTAGTATTTACAGGTGTGGTAGCTGCCTTAGCCGCCATGACAATACTTTCAGTGGTATTTGGACAGGCGGCATCTTTATTGCCGAAAATTTATATCCACTATGCTGAAATAACTTTGTTCATTGCCTTTGGAATCAAACTCTTGTACGACGGTAGTAAGATGCCTACCTCTGCTTGTGACACTGAAGTTGTAGAAGAGGCCGAAGCTGCGGTAAAACAAGCAGATTCACAGTTACCAAAGCGAAAAACTTCCCTATCAATTTTAACAGAGGCCTTTGTATTAACCTTCATGGCAGAGTGGGGCGATCGCACTCAAATTGCCACCATAGCTTTAGCAGCTGGGAATAACCCAATTGGAGTGACCATAGGTGCAATTTTGGGACATGCGATTTGTGCAGCGATCGCCGTTCTCGGTGGCAAAATGATTGCCGGTCGCATTTCAGAACGTCAACTCACCTTAATTGGCGGATGCCTGTTTTTCATCTTTGGTATCGTTGCTGCCGTTGAAGGAGTGTAAGGGGAGTAAGGAGGTAGGGGAAAAGGTGAGCCAGCGCGGTCTTGGGGGTTTCCCCCATGAGCGACTGGCGAACCCCGAAGGGGTTAAAGGGTAAAGGGAAAAGAGATCGATTTAACCTTTCCCCCTTCCCCTTTCCCCATTCCCCCAATCCTAATGCCCCATACCCATCACTTCGGTTTACTTTCCACTGGAGGTGCGCTAGATGAAGTGGGATTGGGTATCAGAGGAGCTGTTGCAGCTTTGTTAATTTCGTCTTTGTATTGAGCGGGTGCTAAAGCTGCGGCGCGATCGAATAAAGGTTTTGCCTCTTGGTTTTTGCCCTGTTGCTTGAAAAGCATTGCTTTTGCCACAACTGGGCGAAAATCTTTCGGATCTTTTTTAATTGCCTGGTCATATGCAGAGGCGGCTTGGGTGTAGCGTTTCTGGGAAGCGTGAACAGAACCTAACAACACTTGCACGGCCACAGTGTCGATGCTTCCTGGTTGATTTGTATTTGCTTGGGCAGCATCGGTGAGAGTATCTTGCAACAAGCCAATGGCTGCTTCGGGGCGTTGCTGGCTGAGTAACAGAGCCACCATTCCTTGTAAAGCCTTCAAATCACCGGGTTTGGTGTCTAAAACCGAGCGATAAGCTTGGGCGGCTCCTTCGCGATCGCCTATTTGCTGTTTGGCTTGAGCCAGCAGGACTGAATATTCTGATTGTTCGGGATTGAGTTTAGCAAGCTTTTCTAGAGGTTCAATCACAACTTGGATATCAGATGGTTTGACCTCACTTTTTTCCTTTTGACTGAGTAATTGTAGCCGCGCTTCTAATAAACCTTTGAGCGCAGTCTGATTTTCTGGTTCCCTTTGCAAAACCAGCTCGTATCCCCTTACTTGGTCTTCCAGTTTTGATTTTTGCTGGGAGTCAGTTAAATTGCCTCCAGTGCTAGCGGTATTCTGGCTAGAGAATGGCGTATTATTCAATGCTCCCAATAAAGGAATCACCGAAACACCAACAAAAGCGAGAATTGCCAGCACCAGGATAACTTGAACTATCCAGCGATTGCGCGGTTGAGACACAGTTTTGTCTTTCTCCTGAATTCTAATGACATTATCATTTACACAAATCCTAAAGTTAAAAATTTCCAAAACTTTACGGAATACCGCTCATAGTCTGTGAATTTTATAACAATTAACTATCCACACTGCTAAAGTAAGTGATGACTTTAGGAGGAGCCGTCAGAATTGTAGCTGTGATATGCTTCCGAAACTAGTGTCTGGAACGCTAGATTAGACTTTTAGTGTTTACACACTCAATTTAACGCCTTTAGGATTGTGTAGAGTACTCTAGTGTGACTTTGTAAAAAGTAAATATACTTTCTTTACTCCACACAAACGCTCTTTTCAGCTGCCTTTTTTTTAATCCCACAATGGGATGTGTCTGTGCCGCAAGGAGTTTTTATGAATTCCGACCTGATGCCATTGCCCGAATCTTCCAATTCTTCTGCCTCTAACCAGGGAAAAAATACCATAGAGGTAGCCGCTAATGTTATTGATACAACAGCAAACCAGTCCTCTAAAGTTGAAAATTCCCCTGTTAACCCCACTGAAACTGACTCAAATGGGAACTTAGTGAATCGACAGCAACCGATTCCGCCTCCCAGCGAGCCAATGCAATATCGAGCCATTGGCTTAGTCCGGGGTCGTTATCTTGCTAGCAGCGAACAATTTACCCAAGGTACGCTGCTGACCACAGATGGTGTAGAACTCAATGCCGTCCTGCTAGGGCGGATTATGAGCCTAGTCAAGAATCACTTAGACTTAGACAAAGAACATTTGTGGGTGGTATATCCACGTACAAGACAAGAAAATGATACTTTGCACATCCAAATTGTTGGAGTTTGGGAGCCAGAAAATCTGGCCAAAAACTTGATAATTGAGGATGAGCCAGACTCCGAGTCACAAGAAGTAGAAACACCAGATGATGGCTTATCCGAAAACTCTGAACTCAACACAATACCCCTAATACCGTCATCAGAAATTACAGATGGTGGTTTTTCTGTGCGCGGTGAGGTAGTATACCAGTCTTTTGACGCTAAGAGCTTGGTAGTCAAAATTAAACAAGCGCCACGCAAACCAACAGACAAACCCAAATATTTTAAGTTGAAATTAAGGGGTGTGCTAACCACCAAAGCAGTGGGGAAATTCTGGGATTTCCAAGCCAAGCGAGAAGCTGATGTTTTAGTGGTAGAAAAAGGCGAAGCGATCGCTGATTTACCCAAAAAACGCAAACCAGGATTTAAAGGAGGCCCCCGTGGTGGTAGGAAACCATTCCCTCCCAGACGTGGTAGTGAAACTCCCCGTCCCATCAAGAAAGGAAGTGCAGGTGGCGATACTCCTGTAATTTCCAAGCCCATACCCAAAACAGCCACTCCTAAGCCCATCAAGCGGCCGAAACCACCGCAGGAGTAGGGGGATTGGGCTGGGAAGGGGCTGGGGAGCTGGGGAG
>NZ_JACKZU010000119.1:0-21173 GCF_014222165.1 Nostoc sp. 2RC | reverse complement strand
TCTGCGTTGTAAGCGCTTATGTCTGCGTTGTAAGCGCTTATGTCTGCGTTGTAAGCGCTTATGTCTGCGTTGTAAGCGCTTATGTCTGCGTTGTAAGCAAAACGGTGTGTAGCAAGCAATTCAGAGTTTTTATCATCTAAGGTATAAGCACTTCAGTATATAACATCGAATAGGTTAGTCAGGTGAGAACTAATCGCTTATTCTATTATAATCGTTTTTCTAGAATATATATAAGCGCTTAATAAAATTGTAATCGTTTATTTTTTATAAATGTAAGCGCTTATTAAATTGTCAAGGTTTCGGTGTGTAAAATCTAATTGTTTTGACAGCTAAGCCTGCGTTATTCTCGTTGCCATCGCGGTGGAGCGGCGTGGCTTGGTAAATTGGCTTGTTGGGCGTGGTGGTCGCTTGGTGGAGAGATAGGTTAGCGATCGCATCGAGAATTTTCACCTCACCACAGTGCTGTTAAGCGGAGATTAAATCTAATCGCTTATTAATTTGTAAGCACTTAGGAGTGTAAAATCTAATTGTTTCGACAGCGATCGCATCGAGAATTTTCACCTCACCACAGTGCTGTTAAGCGGAGATTAAATCTAATCGCTTATTAATTTGTAAGCACTTAGGAGTGTAAAATCTAATTGTTTCGACAGCGATCGCATCGAGAATTTTCACCACAGTGCTGTTAAGCGTAGATTCAATTTAATCGCTTCGTAAGGTATGAACTAATCGCTTATTAAATTTTAAGCGCTTAGGAGTGTAAAATCTAATTGTTTTGACAGCGATCGCTATGGAGCGGTGTGGCTAGGGGTAACGTGACTTGGTGCGTTCGCTGCTGACTGCGGTAAGCGCAAAAATGGCGCGTAATACGGGTTTAGGGCGGTGGTGTACGGTTTTATGACGTGATGGGCGTCTTGTAGTGGTTACGTGGCTTGGTGGGGCATTTGGGGCGGTAGTGTGGCATGGAGCGGCGTGGTGGCACGGTGGCTGTGTGCTGCATTTTCGCGTTGACAACATAACCCCCGCTAATATAGGTCAAATCTGACAAATTCTAAAAAGTGTCAGAAAATGACAAAATCGATTTTTCACTTTCAATCGGCTGAAAGCTATACCTTGTAAGCGTTACAGGTGTCAGATAATTTTTACTGAGATAAAAAGTCAAAAGCTGATACAAACTAACTGTTTTGTACTGAGATAAGCCCATAAAATACAATTCCCCACACCGATCGCGCTAGGGGGGAATTTTGAAAAGGATGTGAGATTTTTGGCGCTAGTCTTCATCGTCAGAATTATTCATTAACTCGCGTAGGCGGCGTATGTTCTGAGGTTTTACGGTTAAGAGTGTGGGTTCACTCGCACTGTTCTCTAGCAGTTGCCGCAAGTCATCCTCAGCTATGCATTAGATCCTTTAGTGTTCATATAGCTTGACTTAGAATTTTATATAAGTTATTACCGATAATGTTGGAGATAGAATGTAATAAATATGGACTTCAATCAGATAGAGAAAGTTTTTGATATTGCTTCTAAATTGATCCAAAGCTCTGAAGAAAATCCTAAATTAACGGTTTATCATTTGATTTATGATAACGCAGGTCTTGGTCATGTTGAGTTAGAGCAAACTTTGGTGTTATTAAAAGAGAGTGATTTAATTTCATTTAGAGCTAAAGTTTTTAATGACCTAGATCCGATTTATTTGACTCATAAAGGTTTACAGAAATATCTACAATTGAGGCAAGCTAGAGAGTAATAAAATTAATTCCTTCAAAAGCGATCACACCTCGCTATCCATGCAAAACCCCACAGCTATAAGAAGCGCTACGGGGTACAAATGGAATTATGGGGAATGGGTCGTTAATCAGGTGTTTGTCTAGGCATATTTTATCTATCGTTACCACTACCTAGCAGAGTAGCATTTACTTTAATAATTCTGCTATTTTCAACTCCATTAATTTATTGAGATAAGCATTTAATCCGCTACTATACAAAAGATCATGTATAGTAAATTGTTTTTTACACTCTTTCTTAATTAAATCTATTGGGAGAAATCCGGCTGATATAATTTTATATTCATATTCTTTATTTTCATTATTTTGTGATATTTCTTTAACGCTTGCTAAGATTTCTTTAAGGGTTACTTTTTTTTCAATTAACATACAAACTAAAAAAGTGTTTTCTTCAATTTCTTTTTTACTTATTGACCACTTAACAGTATCATAAATATCATTACGTGTTTTAACCTGAATTCCTCCTATGCTTGAATCAAAAATTAACTTGAAATCAACTTTATTGTCGCCATATTTTTTGATTGTATAGTCAACTTCAGTAACTAATTGATCTAAGCGGCTTTTGACAGCTTCCTCTCCTAACTTGCCTATAAAATTTTTTTCAATAATTTCTATGTTTTCTTTAGATGAAATCTTTTCATACGGATTTTTATATTTATTAAACATAGATAAAGAAAAATTACCTATTTTTCTTATTGTACTTAGATCTGACACAACTGTTATTTCACTATTTGTACCTGCGGTTTGACAATTTAATAAAGAATCATCTTTAAGCCTTTTTATAAAGTCATATTGTTGTTCCCGTAATAATTCAATACTATTTATTTCATACATTATTTTCATTTTTATAAAATTATTTATGAAGATATCGAAAAAATAATTTGTTATTCCTTCTTAATATCTAGAGTTCCCAGTTTTATACTAAATATCCCAAAGTTTAGATGGAAGCGTATTGTTATGGCGGTTAGCATCGGCACAGTTGCGATATCAGCAATAATAAAAATTGATCGCGAATGGCGTAAGCAAGATGGGTGGTGTACGCGATACCAACCAGATGGGAAAGAGGAGATTCTATATGGTGATGACTGTTGGAAGTGAAAAAGTAACATTAGATAAAAATGATTAAAGCAATCGTCACACTCCGCTACTCTCCCTAGTGCCGAGTTATCTGCTGTGCTGGGAATGGGTGAATTTCAGCTATAGCCAACTAGCCTTAATACCCGATGATGCGAGTGAATAGCGGCCTTGACCTGTGAGGGCTGTGATGCCGTCGTGTAGCAGTAGAGAATTTTGGTAGTGGCAGAGTGAGTTTATGGTGAGAAAGTGACTTTTTTCTCTATTACCCGGATAATAGAAATGTATATGGTATTGACGACGTTAACAGAGGGTATGCCTTATTATGCAAACCTTGAAACTTCGTAAAATTGGAAACACTTTGAGATTAGTCACTGTAAAGAGAAGATTTCTTTTAATTGTGACTACTCCTCGTAATGCTCAAGCACGCCGTAATGTTCAAGCACGCCGTAATGTTCAAGCACGCCGTAATGTTCAAGAAATATCTAGTAAATCTCAATTTGATAAGGCTATGGAAGCTTATAAGCAAGTAAGTAAGCAGTATAGGAACGCGCTTCGTGAGTTAGCTAAGTGAATGATATTTTTTGGTTGAGTGAGGAAGTTATTTTAGCTATGCACGAAGAACAACTAGCTGAACACGGTGGTCTTCCTGGTATAAGAGATACTAATCTGCTCTCAGCTAGTTTAGCAAGACCTTTAAATTTATATGCTTATGGCGAACCTACACCAACTATTTTTGAATTAGCAGCAGCTTATGCTTTTGCGTTTGCTAAGAACCATGCATTTGTAGATGGGAATAAAAGGGTAGCTTTCGTTTCGATGGCTACTTTTCTTATATTAAATGGATATTCTTTAATAGTACCAGAAGATGAAGTTGTACTAATGATAAAAAGACTTTCAACTGATAAAGAAAGTCAAGAGTCTATAGCCGAATGGGTAAAAGAAAATTCTCTCAAAATAACTAATTAATTTGTTACAATTTTTTATTTAGAGTTTTACAATCTGAGTACAACTTAGATATTTTTTATCAATGCCCTAAATATCCAATTTTAAAATACTTGGGGCTTTTATGTTTGAAATAGTCTACTCTAATTTTGGTTATTCAGTTTTACGAGGTGGTAATCCCTTTTGGTTTGGCTGTACTGTTAGAGGATTTATCGCTTCTGTAGGAAAACTGAAATGGTCTTTGTATGCTTCATAATCACGAACTAGCGATAATATAGCCATAACCTTCATCAGCGCAGATTGAAGGATTTTTAGAGTATGTGAATAAGTCTAAGCACTTATATTGATAAATTTAGTATTCCCATTTTCATCATGGAAAGATATGAAGTGACACCAACATAATACCAAGCTATCATGGTGAACAACCCTTCTTACTTCAAAAAAACCTACCATTAACTAATTATGAATAGTCCACAACAACTGCGAGAACAGGAAGCCAATGTTTACTGCAATCGCGGTGTTCTTTACTATGACCAAAAACAATGGGAATTAGCACTGGCTAATTACAACAAAGCAATCCAACTTAATCCTGATTGTTCTCTTGCTTACAGCGTTCGCGGTGTTCTTTACTATGACCATAAACAATGGGAGTTAGCACTGGCAGATTTTAACAAGGCAATCCAACTTAATCCTGATTGTTATCTTGCTTACACTGGTCGCTGTGATATTTACAAAAACCAGCAGAAATGGGAATTAGCACTGACTGATTACAACAAGGTTATCCAACTTAATCCTGATAATGCTGATAGTTACGTAGGTCGCGGTAATCTTTATGATGATATGAAAAAATGGGAATTAGCACTGGATGATTATAACAAGGCTATCCAAATAAACCCTGGTTTAGCTATAGCTTACTACAATAGAGGTCTTTTTTACTATAACCAGCAACAGAAATGGGAATTAGCTCTGACAGATTTCAACAAGGCTATTCAACTTAATCCTGATTTAACTCAAACTTATGCCAATAGAGGTCTAATTTACTGTAACCAGCAGAAATGGGAATTAGCTCTAGCAGACTTCAATAAGGCTATCCAACTTAATCCTAATGATAGTGTAGCTTATCTCAATAGAGGTCTAGTTTACTATAACCAGCAAAAATCAGAATTAGCACTGAATGATTTCAACAAGGCTATCCAAATTAATCCTGATTCAGCTCAAGCTTACTACAATATTGGTGTTTTATATTATCAGCTTAAAGACAAACAAAAAGGAATAATAAACTTACAACAAGCAGCAATATTATTTATAAATCAAGGCAATATTCCTTCTTATGAAGTAGTGATGAATCTGTTAAATCGATTATAGTAATTCTAGGTAAACCACCGACGCCTGTTGCTGTAATTGAGGCTAAAACAGAAAATAAGTTACCGGATTTTGGTATCCAACAAGCACGAAATTATCAGAAGCGGTTTAATGTGCCTTTTGTCTTCTCCAGTAATGGGCATTTGTTCGCTGAATGGGGAGAGGATACGCGACAAATCCAGACTGGTAGTCTTTTTCAATTCTCTTCAAAAATAACAGAATAAGAGTCTGTATTTAAACCCGTGGCAAATGCAAAGCACTGCTATCTCCCGGTCGGATGTGGATATAACCTGACGTAGTAGCAATATCAGCGTGGCCCATTGTTTGCTGGATTAATGGAACGGGCGTATTCCTCTCAGCATTGTGAGTGGCGTGGGAGTGCCTGAGCCAATGGCAACTAACTTTCTCCATTAGGCCCGCTCGTTGGGCAGCATCTTTAATAATGGGATCTACGTTTTGACGGTGTAGCGGCTTATTTTTACCGTTACGACTCTTGAAAACATAGGCATCTTTGGGCGCGTCTGTCCTGTAATCCATCAATTCGTGCCACAAATATTCTGGCAGTAAAACATGACGAGACTTATTCCCCTTGCCAACCACCGTAACTTGCCCGGAGCGATCGCGCTCTGTAAAATCTCTCCACCTCAGCCCTACTAACTCCGACACTCGCAAGCCTGCTACATATAACAGCTTTAATATCAACAAGTCTCTAATTTGTTGAGCTTGATAACGATACTCGGCCCGTTCGGTCAGCCGAATCATCAGCGCGATATCAGTTAGAGTCAAAACTTTCTCATGCAATCGCTGGTCAATTTTCTTTAACTTGACAGCAGCACCGGGATTTTGTTTTATGTAGCCTGTTTTATAAGCAAAGGAGAGCAAACTTTTGACCGCCGCCATATAGGTTTGAATCGTAGGTGCAGCCAATCCCTTTTGGTGCAAATGTTCAGAAAACTCCACCATATCTTCAACAGTCGTGTGGGCGATCGCTTTCCCCACTCCTGCCAAAAATCCAGTAAACTGCGCCGCATACCGCAGATAACACTTTTGGGTCGAGTCGGGCTTGTCGTGCAACCACAACTGAATTAACCGTTGTTGGGCATTAACGGGAGCTAATTTAGATAGTTGCTTTCCTCTGGGCTTGACTGCTACTACTGGTGTCATAATGAACGGATATTTCAAACAGACAAAATCACAATTTTGTCTCCTTCATATCCATACACCTCTTTGACTACAGCAAGATCATTTCTCCCAATTTCTTTACCTATTTTCCCGAATCGGGAAATTTAGCGATCGCTTTCACCTGGAAGAGTACCGATATCAGGGTATACCGTGATATCCGAGTGGACTATCTGTTGATTTTGAGCAGAGATTTAGTCAATCGCCAGCTATCAGTAATTATTTAGTTAGCCACGGGAATAGCGATCGCCTCTACCCCCAATTTTTCCCAATCTGGGAATTTTTGCAATTCCCAGAACGGGATTTTGTAGTGCTAACACAGCCGTTAAAATTAGCTGTACAAAAATCAATTATTTGGGAAATGTTTGCGATGTGCTAAAGCTTTTGGCGATCGCTAGAGAACTCATAAGTCATGATTCCGGATACGGGAATGACATTTACACTCAAAATTCCACTATCGGCAGTTACCGCTTCTGTTGATGAATTTTCAGCTAGCACACTCATGCAATGAAATTAGTGTGCGACCACTATATTCTTGCGCTCGTGCGATAAACCATTCTAGAAATTTGGGGAAAGCTTCAAAATTAACCACCTCTTCCACATTGAATTCATAAAGCACCCCAAAACGCGAAAAGTATATACCTAAACGCTTTAACTCAACGGTATCCTTTTCCAGCATTTGCTCAATCACAGACAAAGTATAGTAACCCATCAACTGATTCAAGTAGCGACGTTCCAGACTGAGTTTTTTTACGGTCTTGAAATCCACGAGCAAATCATCAACAATTAAATCGCTATCGGCTCCACGAACTAAAAAGGCTGCTTTCGGCCAAGTAGGATTCAAAATTATTTTCGCCGAAGAATTAAAAAGCTCAGGCTTTAATAACGGGGCTAAACTTCGCAAATCCTGAATATCTTGCTGATTAATTACTTCCCACGTTTCATGAATATAACCCACCCGCATAATAGCATCTAGCCTTCCTAGCTGTAAGGCTGATTGAAGTAACTCATTTGTTAATTGTCCATTGGTCAAGAATTCTTGATAATTTTTATGAGCTTGGTCGATAACTCTTTTGGCTTGGTTGTATAAATTATCTTTCCTCTTCTTTTTTAAGTAATATAAAGCATACTCAGCAATCCATTCTGATTCCTGAGCGTGAGGATTTTGATATTTGATATGGAAACGTAACAAATAATCAAATGCCGTTCCCACTAGACGAACATCACTACCATTCGGTGCTGGTGCCAATAATTCTTCTTTTACATCAAATTTTGGCTTGGGGAATTCTGCTTTAAATCTTGCCCTTACATCTGGTAGTGCAAGAAAGTCACTGAGGCTCATATTTTTGCCCTCCCCTCTGAAAATAACAGATTCTTCAACAGCTAAAATTTTTCAGAAGTTGTGTTCCTATATATTATGTTAAATAAAATCTTTAAACTTGACATATTTTTCCAAGGGCTATAACCTCCCAACATGGAAGAGTCTATTTAAAGTCAAATTCTTTACAAATTTTAAATATGATACAGACTCATCTTAAACTTGATTCCGCAGACTCTAATACCATCGGCTAAGTTTCTATCTAGATTTACAAATAGCAATTTGTAGTGCTAATTTTTTGTTTTTTTTGGCACTACAAGTTAACACAATATGTTAGCGAACGTCGCGTTGTCATCTTGCGTGTTGGGGACGGGGCGTCGGGGGTCGGGTTGTGCAGTGGTTGAGGTTGGGCTGGTCGGTAAGTCTCTTTCATAACGGCTGTTGATTAGTACATATCCAGTTATGACGACATCTCTACTAAGTCTGAACACACAAAGATTTAGAGCTTTTTGTTAGTTGACTATTGGCTAAATGCCACGGTCTACCGTGAGGTGCATAGGGCAACGGTAGCGTAGTGGGCGGTATTTAGACTTTTAATGACATCGACCAAAAAGCTGCTAAGTACAGCCGACCATAACTTTTGCGGATATCACCATTTAACGACTTCTGTAATAGAGACTTTGTGAACTTTATTGTGGTGAACTCCTAACTCATGTTTTGCATTGTGGTCATCAATTAATTGCTTATGTTCTGCAATCCAAGGTGAGATTAATTGACCGTTACAGCCTGATAACTCTGATAGGACACGCAATCCCACATACCATTTTTGATTTTTCTCTGTGGCGTTATCGTTATGTGCTGTGATTGCTAAATATGCACGACGGATTTTTTCTATAGCAGCACCGCTAACTTTAGTATTTCTCAGTTCGTCACTTGGTACACTCTCCCAATCTTTCTCAGGTTTTGTCGGTTTAGTTTGTGATGCTTTAGTTTCTGAGTTTAATAGAGTTTCCGATTGCTTTACTTGTAGATTCTGAATTTTCGGTAAGAGTTTCTGTAACGCCGCTTCAATCTTCTGTTCTATAACTTTATCTAAATCAGTCTCATTGATTTTCTGCATATTATTCTGATTTTTTTCGTTAATAGCTATCGCGGATTTTAATTGTTGTACTTGTTTTTCAAGCTCGAAAACGGCATCATGTTGTTTGATTAGATACCTGACTAAATCTTGGTTATTTTCAAAATTATGTTTTTCCTTTATTAGCTTTAGTTTCTCATTGTCAGACTCATAAATACTCAATCTATTTCTGAGAACTAATTCTCTATGTTCGTCTGATATCTGTGGTTTTTCAGTTGATTGTGATTTTTCAGCTTCTTGTGATTCTTCAGCTTCTTGTGATTCTTCAGCTTCTTGTGATTTTTCAGGTTGCTGTGGTTTTTCAGATTCTTCGCCTACAAATGGTACTGGCTCATCAACGTAATAATCGGAATATCCTAGTGTGGTGACTAAATGTTTGAGTTGACCATCATCTGGCTTTTTATTGTCGATAAAGTGTCCTACTGCTCGTGATGCCCACAATAAATCATTAATTTTTTTTGGACAGTCTCTCTCGGTAATCAAGCGCAAGTAAGCCGCTCTGAGTGAAATAGCATTGATTTTTTCATGTCCGTGCCGGGGCGGTAAAAAGTTGAATTCTTTTTCAATTACACGGCGTAATGAATTACCACGTTTATTTTCGATTTTTTTATTAATTTCTTCTGGTGAAGTTCCTTTTTCTTCTTCGTTATTTAGAAAGTCTTTAATTACTACAGTTTCGGGCATCTTGTCAAAACGCTCGATTGCCTCAAAAAATAGAGAGGCGGGAACTAACACACCAATACGATATTCAGGCCGTTCATCCTCTGGAATATCGTAATCTCTCTTTTTTGCTTGACCTGTAAATCTTAAAAAGTATCCTGGTTTAAGGTATTTAGGTATTTTCGTCTCCTCTGAAAAATTGCCACGAACTAGAACTTCAATCGGGCGGCGGCCGCTAGCAGCAACCAGTCCAACTGCTAATTCATGAGGGTCTTCACTCTGGAGTAATTTAATAGTCGTTTCCAAATAACTGGTAACATCTATTTTTTGACGGTTCTCTAATCGCGTTATCTTTGTGTCGCCACTGTTGATACCACCCTCACCATTCCAGTTCGTATCCGCTAAACCACTGAATTTAAAGTGTAGATGGCGTTTCCAGAGTGTGCCGTCTTCTTTTGTTTGAATGTAAGCGTTTTCTCCCTCAACCAATTCTTCAACGGGAATTGTATTTATTACTTTGTTGTAGGGAGTCAGTTTATTTGCGCGGGTTTTTGTAGCGTAATCTGGCTTTAATAATACGCTTGTTAGCTCCTCACACACTGATTTTATTTCTTCTGGAGTGCGTAAAAATCTAATTTTTTCAAAATACTCTTGTGGTGTCATTGGTTGCATAGCAGTTAATTATCTCAACTGCTTACATATTAATCTAAGCGCTTATTAATGTCAATTAAGTGTTTATATATTTTCTAAGCGCTTATCAATGCGTTTATCATCGGTTGAGTTCCCCCGGCGGGAAAATTTTAAACCACTCACTTTACACACCCACCAACGCCGTAGCAAGGGTTTTAGAGTTTCAAAGGTAGACGTTCCCACCTTGTTTGCTAATTACCCACCTAGTACCCACCTTAAAGTTGTTTGTACTTGCCTTATCGGTCAAGAAGATTATCTTGTTCTGCATTTTCTACCACCTCGAAAATATCGTTAGGTGTACATTCAAGTGTTTTGCATAAGGTATAAAGTGTATCTAAAGATATTGATTTTACGCGGTTACTTTCTAGTTTGCGATAGTTTGATTCTGTAACACCAATTGCGTCAGCTAGTTGCCTTTGAGTCAGGTTTTTACTAAGTCTTATATCTCGAATTTTTATAGTAATTGGCATTACCTAATTCCCTACATCTATATTACTAGCAGTTCTCACGACCGCTTAAAATATGACTGGTTATAAAATAATCTTATATGTTGTAATCGGTCGTTTTTCATTTTAACCTTTATCTGGTAAGGTTTCGGACTTTTAGGTTAGGTTGTATTGTATAAGGTCATTTAATAATCGCTTAGATTACGAGCGGTCGTTTAATGCTATATATGAAAGATATGGACTGGTGAGCATCACTTTACCAGACAGACTCCGACTACCAAGTCAGACAGATCATATTTACTTGTGAGATAGTTACAGCCTTCTTTCTAAGTCTTGTCTTGCCGAGTCTGACAACTATCTAGTCCACAAAATAACCATTTATTAACCAAAACAAATGTTAGCCACTGCCCAAAACCTTGCTGAAACTGATCCACTTTATGAACCAGAGTATACACGGGCTGTAGCCGCTGCTAAATTGCAAGTTACCGTCCGAACGTTATCCAGATATTTAGCGTTTGGTGCTAATTACATTCCAGCTTTGAAAGCCTATGTGACTGATGACGGTGGCTTGAACGGGAAGCGAATTTTAGACTCGCACATTAAATATTTAGAAGAAATTCAACATCTCAAATTGAATTATTCTTCGGTACGAGTTAGCGAAATACTCACAAAAAAATACTCGCCTTTAGAAAATGATTAGACCACCAACAATTAAAGAATACAAATCATGCAAGTTAAAAATTACGCGAATAAATATCAAATTCCCGTGTCTGATGTAATCGAAACTTTGTCAGTCAAATTCAATAAAACAGTTTGGCAGCCATCATCAGATTTAAAAACATCACACACAGCTTTGCTTGATTCTGTTTTTGGTAATCATCAGTTGCAGTTACCTCCTAACGAGTTAAATTTTCCCGGAACGGGAAAAGAACAGTTGCAGTTACCTCCTAGTGAGTCTGAATCATCCCAATTACAAACCACATTACCCAGTGGTGATTTAGCCGAACATCTGCAAGTCCACTCTAGTAGCCTGACTGCCACTGATGTAGAAGCACTGCAAGCTACTGTACAGACTTCAATAATTGAGGAAAGAGCCGAACTAGCAGCTATCAGGGATTTTCAAGCTTATAAAGCAACTTACGCGGATACGACTCGCGCTCTGGTAGTGAACGATATTTACCAGAAATTAGATGCGCGTAATTTAGCCCGTAAAAAATTTGAGGAGGAGCAAAACCAGTTAGCAGTACAAAACCCTAACCCAGAAAAATCATCTGATTTGATGAGTGAGATGTTAGGGATTTTGAAGGCTGATAAATATAAAAGTGACTTCCTCACATCAAAACTAGAACAAATTTAAGAGGTTATATGGTAGCACGAAGGGGCGGTTTAACAGGGTCAAAACGGGTAAAAGAGCAAGCTGAAAATTCTGTCGGTGCTAAAGCAAAACGCATTGCAGAGGAGGCGATTGCATCATTAGGCAATGTTTCACAAGTCGCTAGTAAAGTGGTTGAGACGACCGCACAAGGTAGTAAGACCATAGGCGATATCGCCCAAACAGTAAAACCTAATGGTTACCAAAATGGTTTTCAATCCTCAGCACTAACTCACAATTCCGATATTTATGGCGGAGTAGTATTTCCTAAACAAGATTTTTCGGGGATGATTCCCAGTGATTTATTAAATCCACAAATCGAATTACAAGCGACTGATGAGCAATTAACCAACGGGCTGGCCACTTATGCCGGGGCAAGTCGCGCACAAGAATTGCTGCAAGCTGGATTTAAATATATTCAAGAGGTAGGGCAAACCAGACAGCAATATCATAAAGCCGAACAGTCGATTATTAAAGGTGCTACAGAAGGCATCAAAGTACAACAAGAGGTGGTCAACTTTGATATTGCTAATGTCAATTTAGCAACTAGCCAAGAGAAATTAATTCAAGCCGATGAGAAATTAATCCAAGCCCGTGTAACTTCACAAGCTATGCGGAGTGAGACTGAACAGATGAGGCAATTTTTTGAGGCTAAGGAGCTAAAGAAAAATGCTGAAATTCAAAGGCTACAAGCTGAATCACAAAAAATTATCCAGACCTATTTAAAGGGTAGAGTACCCACATCCGCATGAACAACTTAACCCCAATTAGTCTGATATTGGGGTTATCTGCTGCAATTACTGTGGCAGTTAGCCCCAATGAAAATATAAAATTTTACGGGACTATCCTCACTGGTGTCGGGATAGGTGGATTTATTTTTTCCCAGTTGGATAGCCAAGAAAATAAAAATCAAATCGATAATTTACAAAAAACTGTTGATGTCCTTGACCGCCAACGCCGTAACTCTGAGGATGAAAAACTTAGAGTAATCCGTGAGTGTAATTCTATAAAAATAAAGTTAGATGAGGAGTTGCAGCTTGTTAGAGAGGATATGCTTGCGAGACAATCGAGTAATAATTCTCTCAAAAATCGTGTCTTGGAATTAGAGAACGAACTGAAATTAGAGAAGTCGTCATCCCAATCTAAAATCCGAGAGATAAGTAATTTCAGCACTGGAATCGCTTATGAAATTGTTTATGATACCTATAAAACCCAAGCTAGTAAACTGGATGGATTGGTGTCCGGGTATAGCCATAACTACCCTGATTTAAAAGAATTTTTTGAGAACTTAGAGTCTGAAATCGATAAGGTCAAATCCTGGGCGGTGAGCGATTTAGAGGCTTATCAGGGAGTTAAAAATTTACAGTCTTTAATTGACGAGGGATTGAGGATACAGCAACGCATTATCAGCAGATGTAGTGATATCAAAATCAAAATACTCACAACTGTAATTAAATATCTAAATAGCCTTGCAGAAGATTCTGTGAGTTTCGCAGAATATCAAAATAATATTGTTGAAATATCCGAACGAGCTAAATTACATATTTTAGAGAAAGAGTCTGTAATTGAAAATATCGCCCAACAGTGGATTAAATCAAATACTTCCACTAGCGAACGATATTCATCTGAGTTCACTGAAGTCCTTGAAAATGGGAAGCATTTAGTCAATCGAAATCACGAGTTATTAGAGAAAATCGAATTGATGAATCGACCTCTTAAATGGTCGGTAGCCACTCGCCAGGACTTAAGGGTAGGCAATATCATAATTGATTATTTTGAAGCTAAGGGTTTTATTCTTGACCGCGCTAAAGCTGACTATGACCACTGGCAATCTACCTTAAGTTTCCACATCGACCGTAATAGCAGAATTATTTTACCGTCTGAATTAGAACCTGAAGGTGAACGCCTACAACAACTTTGTCACACTCTATCACCTGTAAAGTTTGGATGGGATGCGGAGGAAGGCTTGTTAACAGCGTGGCTGCATTTAGCTAAAAAACCAATTAAACCAATCATTGAAGCCGATATAAATAAGCTGTGGAAAACTGCTGATAAGTTACGGTATACCGTGAGGTCATGGTCACGAGTTAGAGTCACTGGCGGTAGTGAGAGTGGTAAATCACCGACCGCTGAAAATATCGCTGTATGTATTCTGCTAGCACGGGGCGGCACTGCTGAATTATTCAACCCACAGCACGATTCTGTAAAAAATCATTGGACTATTCCAGCGATCGGGTTTACTCATGACGATTCACTATTGGGGATTGAATCATTAGCAGCGATCGTCAACGAAAAAACTAATAACCGTAATAAATTCAAAATCTCGATTTTTGACGAGGTGGACAGTACAATGACTCACGCTGAAAAACCAAATGATGTTGGCCAAAATATTTCTACTATCATCAAGCAAGCAAGTCACCAAAATTTAGGAGTGCTATTCGTTGGGCAAAATGCCAATGTTCGGCATTACCCAGGTATGGATAGAAGTGACTGGAATTCAGCAGTCAATGTACATATTGGCAACAACGCCTACGATGCGATAACTAATTCAAACCAGATAACCAACGAAGAACAAACCAGACTTAAGCTACAAGCTGACAAGCTCACAGAATTTTGCACTACCAAAAATCAGGAGTTGGGACTGGACTTCACTAATCCGCAAGCATATAGATTCGCTTTGGTATTAGGAGATGGTAAACCGTATTTTATTCAATTGCCGGACTTCGGAGCTTACACTTATGACATGGTAGAGAGTGCCTTAAAATGCCCTAAATGCGAGTCTCACAACCATATCTCGCACGGGGGTAATCGCCGTAAATGCAAAGATTGTCAGCACGTTTTTACTGTGAGTTAAGTAGTCAGTTTTTGCAAGTTAAGAGTTGAGTCAAATCCAGTCGTAGAGAAGCTTTGAGTCAACTGTACGAGCTTGGTACATTCACAATAAGAGTTGAGATTAAACCAGTTACAGATAAGCTTTCAGGGATTTAAACGTTAATTAGAAATATAATCTACTGGTTTAACCTACTTTCAGGTCAAAATCTTTAATTTCCAATTCCAGAGCTAGTGAAGTAATCTCTTGAATTATTTCAGGAATAATTATAAGTGTTTGTTTTTTGAAACAAATTTTTGATGATGAATTTTCCCCTAAAGCATCGTAGGCAATATATTTTATGATTTCAAAAGCATCATCAAAATCTAACTTCTCACCGTTTTTTATATTTTCAATTGCTTTTTTTAATTTTTGATTAACTAAGTCATTATCTTCTAATGTAATCTCTCCTAATAACTGAAAATAAATCTCGTCATTTTTTTCTAAAATAAGTAAAGCACTAGTACATTTGTCAAGTCTATTAATCAAAGTTTCTAAATCTTTAGAAGAAAATAATTTAAAATACTCTATTAATAGTTTAAATGACCAATCTTCACTAAATCGAAATAATACTCTTAGAAATATTAATTGATTCCAACTATACAAAATCGTTGGATGTTTAGCAGGTACTACTAACTCGATATCATCCAGTTTACGCAATTGATTTCGAGTCAAGCTTGAAAGTAATTCCGCTTCCTTTTGTGAAAAAAATCTCGCTTTCTGTACCCTGCCAAAATCACGCACATCATTCATAAGTCTTACTCCCTCCCTATTACCATAATATCCTAGAGTTGTATTAATAAATGTTGCGACTTGGTAAAATTAGTGTTTTTTACCATAGATTGTAATTGTGACAAAGCGAACAAGCGTACAAAGCGTAAACAACACATTATGGCACTTAAAGCGAAAGTAGCAAACAAGGTACAGACCAATAAACAAGGACTAGTAGAGGGAACCGTTACCCAAGTACTAGAAATTGATGAGCGCACGGAAATACAAAAAGGTAAAGAGGTTACCTATGCAGCACAATTCGAGTTTCAGATTGAAGCTGAAGGGACTCAAAAACCAATACTTTACCGTATCTGGACACGGCAAACGTTCAATAACGAGAAGTACGAAAAAATTGACGAAACTGTTGATTACAACGACTTTACTCGTTTAATGTTGCAACTTGAATTAATTAATGAGTCTGATTTGAAAGACTTGCAAAATCCTAAGCTAGCCAGTTTTGATGTAGAGGCTGTTCAGGGTTTAAAAGTTGTATTTGAGTTAGAACCATCCAAAAAAACAAATAGTAAAGGCTTGAAGGTTCCCAAACTAACTAGTATCAAACCTCTTAAACCTACAAAATAATTATCACCAGGGGAGTATAAAAACTCCCCTCTACTTTAAATAGGAAGTTATGCCGTTTTTCGTTGACCGTGAATTAAATGTTTATGAAAAAAATCCTGTAGTATCGCTACCAGAATTTAAATCTACTTATCTGGTATCTGACACAGAATCTACAAAACATTTGAAAAAACTAATAGTAGATTGTATCGGTATTTATCTACCAGAATTAATTTCTGATTATCTGGTAGTTTTTACTTATGACGAGTTAACTGTTGATTTTCACCCTGTACACAGCGCTCTTAAGGCATTCGGCTACAACATCAACTTTGCAAGTGAAGATGGCTTAGTCAGCGTTGTAGATGATATACAGGAGATTTTTAACGATGCTGTAGATTGTACTCAAACAACTCGCAAAGTAAATAAAGCATTTCGAGATTTAATGGAGCAAGGGTATTTTGACGATCAGATAGCAGATTTAAATGTTGACCCAAACTGCTTAAGCCTACAACGGGAAAAATCTACAGGTGAATACACAGTCATACTAAAACCACCAAAAATCGATATTCAGCTTTTATTCTTTTATGGCTTTGCAGACTTATTCAAGATATGGGGTAAAAAGCATCAGCATAAACTGTTAGAGTCTAATCTAACCCAACAAAGAAGCCTCAAATTGCGTAATAAATACGGACGTAAAACTCCTATAGTTGAATACAATCGTATTGACGGTCGGTTATACGAGTTTAACTACGATTTAGGCGAAACGATGTACCGATTCCCACCACGCAGTAAGGGTTTAGATGCCCAAACATCTATTTTTGAAGTGAAAACTAGAAAAATAAATATTCACACTCGCATTATTGCAAACGCTCTCGGCTCGGATAATATCAACTTTGCTATAGAAAATTTCACTCAGTTTCTAAAAAAATTTCCAAAACTAGCCTTACAGTATAACGCTACAGATATTTTTGCTACATGGGATTTACATCTTAAACAACAGGAATTTTATGATGTAATTTTGAAAAGTTTCGACCTAGAACCACTGCAAATTGCTGATACCACTGGCAGCAACGTCTCAAAATTTATAATCGAGTCAATCGACAAAAAGTTTAACGCACTTGATAAAGAGTCTCAAAAATTAGTAAGTAACGCTATCGCTTTAGGTGGTATTACCAATCTAGAGGAAACACCACTTAATGACTTTGGTTGCCAACCTTTTTTAACAGTAGGTGGTTTACTCTACAGCCGTATGTCTAAGGTTAAACTATTGCTAAGTTTTTTAAGTGATTGTGATTTAAAGTCTTGCTATGCAAGTTTTATGAGCATGATGAATGTTTATTTAGGAGAACCTGTAATATTAACTTGCAAGTACGACAAATACAAATTTACTCTCAGAGAAGCACTAGAAATTATTGAAGAACAAAAAGCTCCTCATGACGGATGGTTTATTCGAGTGTCTGGAAAACTCGATAAAGCAATCAATACTTTAGTTATGAGTGATTTAAAATTCAAACCAAAAAACATCAAACAACAAAAACTTTATGAAATCTGTGATAATCGGAAATCTATAGAAGGTTTTAACGCCTACAAAACGAGCAAACGTCAAGCTCAAAGCATTATTCTAATTAAACAAATTATATTTGGACTCATCAGCAAAAGCACTATTGAAGCACTTAAAAAACTTCCCAATGATTGGTATGAAGAATATCTAAACCTTAAATGTGATGTAGTTTGTTTTTACCCCGGTGATTTAATAGCAGATAACATAGCTGATTATCAGAAAATTAGAGATTCGCTACCAGACCACGAGTACATTGAAAAGTTTGATATGAAAAGAGGTAAAAAAATTATTGAATCACAATATTACAAAAACAACGTCTGTCTAGCATTCCCGATTAGTAAATACTGGATTGAATTAAAAGAAAAACGCGCTGAATTTAAAAAAGCAAAAGACCCTATTCAGGAAGTGCTTAAGCTGTTTGGGAATAGTGGCTATGGTGTACTAGCGTGTTTGTACTTAATTACAAATAACCTTATGGCATCTAACCAAATAACAGCTGCCGCTAGGTCAGGCGCATGGCTAATGACTAACGCTCTAAACGGTATGGGGTCAATCACAGACGGTACTGGCTTTAGTTGGCCACATATCCCACTTGGAAAAACTTTTCATGAGATTGTAAATCAAAACCCAAAATATCTACAGCACTTTGATGAGAGTATTAAGTCTGGAATTGAAATAACTCCTAATTTCGATTTTCAAGGTTGGATTGATAAAAACCTGAAACAGCATTTAATGGATTTTTATCAAGTAGATGAGTCTGACTACAACTTACAGCAGTTTGATTATGAGTTGAAAACTGAAGTTTTTTTAACCAAATCTGGTAAAGAATGGTTTGAAAATAACGCTCAAAGTGCTGAGGAATTAAAATACGAACTTGGTATCGAATGGGATAAATATTTGCTCAAACAAAGTTATATGGCAGAAACTGCATTATTTACGAAGTTCTACAACACTAACGCTGGTAACTACTGCAAAGCCATAGACGATGAAGCTATTTTAATAGACGGTAATGAGTACGACTTGGTTGATAACGAAGCACCTATTAAAGCTCGAAGCTTCCAAGATTTAGATAAAAAATTAGTTAAATGGTACACAAAAAGTATTGAAGATAAATATACAGAACCTCTAATCTATTCAGAAAAAAAGTTAATTAAATTTGGTGATGGTAATAAAATCGCTATTTCACTTTTAGAGTCTGGTAGTGAAGAAATTGTTCACCCTATGGGTTTTGAGACTACTGCGTACAAAATAATGAAGCTCATAACACGGTCACAATTCCTGTTTGAGACTGAAGTACAGTTAAGGAATTTTGAGACTAATGAAGTAACACTTTCAGAACTAACCAAATCACTCGGATTAAATCAAAAAACTTTTTGGAATAATCTTAAATCTGAAGACGTTCTACAATACGGCGTGGAAATGCGAACTGGGGTTGATTATTTTACCTATGCTAAATATCACCCTACTGGTATTGGTTTTGAATTACTTGCACTTGCCCCTAGTGTGAAAGGTGATATTAACCTGGTAAGACAAAAAATTGTAGAACTCATTGAAAAAGGTTGTAAAGATTTTAATGCTGGATTAGCAATTACCCGTAATCTTAAAAATGGCATACCTCTAAAAAACATATTTGCAGCAGTGATTATCGCCAAAAAGAATGCTGAGGATGATTTGAGGCAATTACTAGAAAACAGCACCACAGAACCCACGTTGCTAACGGTAAACCGTGACAACATACGCCGCCTACGTGAGTTGATGAATAATTCTGAGGATGAAGACTAATTAAAATATGCCTACACAAGAACAAATAAGAACTTGCTTCATTCTCTGTTACAGAAATACTAAAATGTATCTACCCATATATTTAGTAACTGTAGACCGCCGTACAAAAGATGTAGTGATTTTGGCAGGTGAAGAAACTGAAATCGTTATCTACCCGAACGGGAATTGGAGATATTTATGAGCAAACCTGATTTCACATCGTTGACCCGTAGCGAATTACGGCAATATATCCTTGAACACAGAGAAGATGAAGAAGCGCTACAAATTTACATTGATAGATTCCAATCTCCCAATAACAAAGTATTTCCAGCACCGCAGACAATTGAGGACTTAGAGAACTTCCCAGAATTACATCAACAGCACCTTAACCAACGACGCAACCAAGCTTAAACCCCAGTAACGAACCCCACACCACCTACCTATAACCCAAATTCCCTACAGCGATCGGTGTGGGGAATTGTATTTTATGGGCTTATCTCAGTACAAAACAGTTAGTTTGTATCAGCTTTTGACTTTTTATCTCAGTAAAAATTATCTGACACCTGTAACGCTTACAAGGTATAGCTTTCAGCCGATTGAAAGTGAAAAATCGATTTTGTCATTTTCTGACACTTTTTAGAATTTGTCAGATTTGACCTATATTAGCGGGGGTTATGTTGTCAACGCGAAAATGCAGCACACAGCCACCGTGCCACCACGCCGCTCCATGCCACACTACCGCCCCAAATGCCCCACCAAGCCACGTAACCACTACAAGACGCCCATCACGTCATAAAACCGTACACCACCGCCCTAAACCCGTATTACGCGCCATTTTTGCGCTTACCGCAGTCAGCAGCGAACGCACCAAGTCACGTTACCCCTAGCCACACCGCTCCATAGCGATCGCTGTCAAAACAATTAGATTTTACACTCCTAAGCGCTTAAAATTTAATAAGCGATTAGTTCATACCTTACGAAGCGATTAAATTGAATCTACGCTTAACAGCACTGTGGTGAAAATTCTCGATGCGATCGCTGTCGAAACAATTAGATTTTACACTCCTAAGTGCTTACAAATTAATAAGCGATTAGATTTAATCTCCGCTTAACAGCACTGTGGTGAGGTGAAAATTCTCGATGCGATCGCTGTCGAAACAATTAGATTTTACACTCCTAAGTGCTTACAAATTAATAAGCGATTAGATTTAATCTCCGCTTAACAGCACTGTGGTGAGGTGAAAATTCTCGATGCGATCGCTAACCTATCTCTCCACCAAGCGACCACCACGCCCAACAAGCCAATTTACCAAGCCACGCCGCTCCACCGCGATGGCAACGAGAATAACGCAGGCTTAGCTGTCAAAACAATTAGATTTTACACACCGAAACCTTGACAATTTAATAAGCGCTTACATTTATAAAAAATAAACGATTACAATTTTATTAAGCGCTTATATATATTCTAGAAAAACGATTATAATAGAATAAGCGATTAGTTCTCACCTGACTAACCTATTCGATGTTATATACTGAAGTGCTTATACCTTAGATGATAAAAACTCTGAATTGCTTGCTACACACCGTTTTGCTTACAACGCAGACATAAGCGCTTACAACGCAGACATAAGCGCTTACAACGCAGACATAAGCGCTTACAACGCAGACATAAGCGCTTACAACGCAGA
>NZ_JACKZU010000118.1:0-21211 GCF_014222165.1 Nostoc sp. 2RC | reverse complement strand
GTCCCCTCGTCCCCGCGTCCCCATGTCCCCGTGTCCTCTTCTCTTACCTCTTCTAAACGGACTTCCACTCGTCCTTCTGGTGGTGTAAATTTAACGGCATTGGAGAGTAAATTCCACATGATTTGTTGCAGGCGATCGCCATCGCCTAAAACTTTGCCGATATCATTCAGCACTGTCTGAATTTCAATTGATTTGGCTTCTGCTGCTAAACGCACTGTTTCTTGTGCGGCGGCGATCGCAACTTTTAAATCCACTGCATGGAGATTTAAACTCAATTTACCTTGTAAAATCCGCGACACATCCAGTAGGTCTTCAATTAGTTGGGTTTGTAACTTGGCGTTGCGTTCAATTGTTTCTAAGGCACGGATTTTAGTTGCTTCGTCAAAGTTGCGGGTTCTGAGTAACTTTGACCAGCCTAGAATCGGATTCAGGGGAGTTCTCAATTCATGAGAAAGAACCGCCAGGAATTCATCTTTAATTCGATTGGCAGTCTCAGCTTGTGCCCGTGCGGTTTTTTCTGCTTCGTAAAGTTGAGCGCGGGCGATGGCTTGTCCGCATTGCTGCCCCAATGTCAACATAAATCTTTGGTCTTCTTCGTTAAAAGCTAGGGCAGTGGCAAAGCTAAATCCCAGTGCACCAATGGCTTTCCCCTCTGCTATCAATGGTATGGAAGCCCAGGCATTATTACCAGTCAAAGCTACAGCGTCAATTAAGTTGGGATAATTTACCCTCAAAGCTGCGGGATTTTCTAAAAAAATCGGCTTCTTAGTTCTGACTGTTTCTGCAATTGGGGTAGGAGCAGTAATCGGAAAACTTTCCCAGGTATCTATAACTGATTCGGGATAGCCAGTTGCTTGCAGAACTTTCAAGGTAGTATTTCCTTGAGTTAGTAAGACAACAGAACCGGCACAGGCTCCCAAGGCTGCAATTCCTTGATTCATTACCACATCAGCTACTTCTTTGGGGGTGAGGGCTTCTGAAAGGGCGGCGGTGATGCTTTGTAAAAGTACGGTACGATTGACTGACAGCTCAGCTGCTTGTTTTGCCTGTTGAGTTTCTTGGTAGAGTCTGGCATTATCAATGGCTGTGGCAGCACGACGAGCGATATCTTCTGCTAAAGCTAAGTCTGCTTGTTGGTAGCGGCCACCAGACTCGGCAGTAAAAAAGGAAATTGCCCCAAATAATTGCCCGCGAGAACGCACTGGAATCACCATTAAAGAATGAATATCCAGGCTTTGTAGCAATAGCAGATGCTCCTCATCTTGAGCCATCTGTAAAAGATGGAAGTTAGATAATTCGGGATAAAACACAGATATTCCTAACTTGAGCTGCTGTAAAAGCTGCTGTGTTCCGCTTTTTGGTGGATAATGTTGTTGGATTTTCTTTAAGATATCTTGTTTTGTTGGGTCGGCAATGGCAATGGCAATTTGTTTACTCGACCAATCTTCCTGAAAAACATCCACAATACACCAATCAGCTAGGGTAGGAACTGCTAAATTAGCCACATTAGCTAAGGTAATTTCATAATCCAACGAGGCAGCTAGTAGGGTGCTGGCTTCAACTAAAAACTGTTGACTGGCTTCAATTCGTTTGCGTTCGCTAATATCCTCGATAATTCCTAACGCATACTTGAGTTGTCCTTGACTATTCCAAACTGCTGATGAAGTGAGATTAACCCAAACAATGGAACCATCTTTGCGGAAGTAGCGTTTTTCTACGGAATAACCGTTAATTTCCTGTGCCAAAACTCGCCCAGCGTTTTGCCTATCAACCTCTAAGTCGTCAGGATGAGTAATTTGCTGAAAGTTCATTTGAATTAACTCATCATGGCTGTATCCAGTAATTTCAGACAATGCCGGATTAACCTGAAGAAATCGTCCATCCAAGGTTACCAAAGCAATGCCCACAGCAGCTTGGTTGAACATTGCCCGGAATCTTTCTTCACTTTCTCGCAAGGCAACTTCTGTTTGTTTTGCTACTGTGACATCTGCAAGAATTATCCCAATGCCCACAGTTTCGTCTATGCTATTATTCACTGGGTAATAGTTGCCCAGCCAGTGTTCGTAACTTTCGGCTTGTCCTGGTGTCTGGGTGCTAATTTCGACATTCAACAGTGGTTCTCCAGTCTCCAACACCCGCTGTAATTGTACTTCCAACTCAGCCGCCATCTCTGGTAGTACTTCTTGAAATCTGCGTCCTAAATGTTCTTCTATGGTTAAACCGTTAATGTCAGCAAATACCTGATTAATGCGGATATATCGCAGTTGGCGGTCTAAGAAGCATACAGCAACGGGAGCAGCTGCTAGCAGGGCATCTAGAAGAGATAAAGATTCGGCATAATGGACTAAAGTTTGGTGAATGTCTTGATAAAGTCCGGCATTTTCCACCGCTAAGGCGGCACGATAGGCAATATCTCCTGCTAAAGTCAAATCAGAGTGATGGTAGCGACGGTTTGATTGGGCAGTGACAAAACTAATGCAGCCGAGTACTTGCCCTCCTGCGATTAGCGGCACAATCATCACAGATTTCATCCCCAATTGCCGAACCAGTTGTAAGTGTTCCTGGCTTTGAGTATTTGCTACTAATAGCGAGTCAGATATTTCTGTGATTAATTCACTTTGCCCAGTTTTCAGGACTTTAGTAATTGCACTCTTGGAATCTGGCAGATATTCCTGAAGTTTAGCTGCTAATTCGGCTTTCGATGGGTCTGCATAGGCAATAGGTAAGCGGCGAATGGAACCATCTTCATTGACAATATCGACGCTACACCAATCTGCTAGCTGGGGAACTGAAATTTTGGCAATTTGTTCTAAGGTTTGCTCGTAATCCAGGGAAGTAGAGAGTATACTGCTAACTTGGGCAATGTAGCGGAGTCTTTCTTGGGCCTGTTTCTGTTCTGTAATATCGAGAACAAAGAAAGCTCCTCGTTGGAGAGTCCCCTCAAAATGGCTAGCACCCATCAAAACTGGCAAGCGCAAGCCGTCTTTACGGATATATTCTTTTTCAAAAGGAATACAAAAAGGGTTGTTTTCCAGTTGAATCAGTACTTGCTCATCGAGTGGTGTATACTCTGGTGGAGTCAAGTTTTGCCAGTTAAGCTGTCCAGAAACTAATTCTGCACGAGAGTAACCCAACATATTTAATAAGGCATCATTGGCTTCTGTGATTTTGCCGTTTTTCTCCCAAAAGCCAATGCCAATCATATTCGATTCAACTACGGATCTAAACTTGGCTTCGCTTTCCCGTAATGCTTGCTCAGATTGCTTTTGCTGAGTGATATCAATTGATGTAATTCCTACTCCTAGCAACTGCCCATCCGCTAGACACACCGGATAATAGCTGACAATACCGTAACGATACACCCCTGGGGGATAAGTTTCACCGCTGATTTCCTGGTTAAGTAAAGGCTGTCTGGTTGCCATTACTCTCTCAAACACAGGCTCTACTTGCTCTGCCCAGTCCGGTAGTACTTCCCGAAAGGTGCGACCGAAATGTTGGCTCAGTGGTACTCCATTGGTGGCTGCTAGAGCTTCATTAGCGTAAACATAGCGAAGTTCGGTATCGAGGAAAGCCAAGCCCACAGGTGAAGTACTCAACCAAGCATTAAGCAATGCTAAAGATTCATCTTTTTGTTGGACAGCTTGCTGAAGTTCTGTCTGCAATTTCGTCTTTTCTTGTTCTGCTTGCTGGCGTTCGGTAATGTTCACAGCCACACAAGTAACACCATGAATGCAATCATCTGCATCCTTTAGCGGTTCAATGAGCAAATCATAGTAATGGTTTTCTCCACACAGTGGCAAACAAACTTCTTCACGGGTGGAAATACCTGTTTTTAATACTCTTTCCTTAATTGCTGTTAATTTTTCTGCCACTGAGGCGGGAAATAAATCAGCATCAGACTTACCCAGGATTTCTAGTGTCGTGTCTCCACCTTGAGGATTATGAATCCACTGATAGCGCAAATTGCGATCTTGCTGAAAGATTATAATATCTGAACTGCTCAAGGCTAGACGGAATCTTTCTTCAGAGACTTTAAGCTTTCGTAAATTGATATCGGCTCCTCTTTCAGCAGTTTTTAATGCCTCGCATAACACACTAAAAAGCAACCCCTGTATTGCAAACAACCCAATTCGCACACAATTGGATGTATCAAAACTCAACTGAAAAACAGGGGGCAAAAAGAAGTAATTGCTCAGTAGTAAAGATAGGAGAGTTGCTAACAGCCCTGATTTCAAACCTCCATACCAAGCACTCACCATTACAGCGCTAAAAAATAGTAGAAAAGGAGTTCCACTCATGCTTAGCCAAGGGTCTAGCATCAGCATTAACACTAATGCCAGTGCCACATTTAATACGGCAACGCCATAACGCAGTAATTGTGAATAATGAATATGGAACATGAAAATGTCTAAAAACAACCAATACTTATTGCACAGGCTGTATACAACCTAAGCTAGTTTGCAGATTTTAGGAAGTGATCTCTAGATAGATTTTTATTGTATGGAAAAACTTCTCTCTCTAGAAAAGAATTCTGAGATGATGTAGTCTTTGTTAAAAATTTATGATTAATCTTCTCTATTAAAATTAAAAAAGGTAGTTATCCAAATTTATCTGAAAATTGCTCGAATAAAATCTGCTAATGGTTTGTTTAAGTAGATTGAGGCGAACATTTTTGGTTGGGAGAAGGCAGGAGGTATGAAGGGAGAAAATTTCAGTTTATTTGATTTTTCTTAACATAGTTTTGTTTTTTCACACCGTTTCCATCCCTTCAAGGAGTGGGTTTACCGTCGCTTTTGATAAATATAAAGTGTTACTTGCCAGAAGTGCTTCTGCTGTTTGGCGATCCAGAGGTTGGGAGAATAGGTAACCTTGACCTAATTCGCATCCTAGCTGCTGTAACCATTGAAGTTGCTGTGGTGTTTCAATACCTTCTGCAACCACACCTAATCCCAGTTGATTGCTCAAAGCAATGATGGTACTGACAACTTGGTAATTACGGTTTCCTTCTTGCATCTGGCTGACAAAGGAGCGATCGATTTTTAAATTATCGGTGGGTAAGCGATGGAGATAATTGAGTGATGAATAACCAGTACCAAAATCATCAATACTAATTTGAAGTTTTCTGGCTTTTAACTCGGTTAATAAATGAATTGTCTGACTAATATTTTCAATGAGCATACTCTCAGTAATTTCTAAGACTATGGAATCCCCTGTTAAATTTGTTTGGTTTAGGATGCCATCGATGTCTTCAATTAAACTCGGTTGGCGAATATCTTGAGCTGAAAGGTTAATACTCATCTTGAGCGGTAAATGAGTAGTAAAGTTTTTTTTCCAGGTTGCCAGTTGTTGACAAGCTGTGTAGAGCATCCAGCGATCGATTTGCACAATGAGTCCGGTTTCTTCGGCGATCGCCATAAATTCCCTGGGCAAAACAAACCCGCGGGTGGGGTGTTGCCAGCGCACCAATGCTTCAAATCCAATCAACCGCCCTGCTTGGGGTTGACTTTGCTTGTTGTCAGCATCACCAAGGAGATCGATAATCGGCTGGTAGTAAATGGCAAATTCTTCTCGTTCTAAAGCTTTACGGATATCAGTTTCTAAAGTCAGCCGATTTACTGCTTGGGTGTGCATTTTGACATCAAAAATTTTGTACGAACTTCTTTCCTGAGCTTTGGCTCGATACATAGCAATATCGGCATCCCGCAGCAAATCTGAGGCTTGACAATAATCATTTGTTCCTAAAACAATGCCGATGCTTGTACTGATAACTACCTCAGCATCATTCAGTATCAACGGTGTTTGAAAATCTTTGAGGATACGCTCGGTAATTTGAATGGCTTTTTCAATTCCAGGAATATCTTCTAGCAAAATGACAAATTCGTCACCGCCAATGCGAGCAACTAAATCAACTTCCCGTAAATGAGCTTTGAGTTTTTGAGCAATATCCTTGAGTAGTTGGTCTCCAGCTAAGTGTCCTAAACTGTCATTAATTACTTTAAATCGGTCTAGATCTAGAAACAAAACTGCATAACGATAACTTTCTACTCGTTTAGCTCGGTTAATGGCTAGTTCCAGCCTTTCCACCAAAAGTGTCCGATTTGGTAAATCCGTTAATGGATCGTGCAAAGCATTGTGGATAATCAACTCTTGTGCTTGTTTTTTCTCCGTCACATCCAATAAAACACCATACCAAACAATATCCCCGTTTTCTCGACACTCAGGACGAGCATTGGTCTGTACCCATTTGAGTTTGCCAGAAGGTGTCACTAATCGCCATTCGTAAGAAAATGGTTTTAAATTTTGAGCGCTTTCTTTGGCGGCTGTATAAAATTCTCTACGGTCATCAATATGAATTTGTTCAAAGCAAAGGGAAGCATTTGCTAAAACTCGATGTGGCGTTAACTCTAAAAGATCCAGACAACCCAAACTTATATACTCAAAGACAGTAGAACCATCGCAATGGTATACAAAGCTGTAAATCATTCCGGGAATGTTAGATGCTAATGTTTGTAACAGCTTTTGGGCTTGTTTGCGCTCTGCTCTTACCTGTGCATCCCTAAGTTCTCGACGTACTGCCTCTGGCAATCGATTTAAGTTATCCTTCATCACATAATCATGCGCGCCGGCTTTCATCATTTCCACAGCCAACACTTCGCCAATGGTGCCGGAAACTAAAATAAAAGGAATATCTTTTTGACTTTGCTTGGCTATTTCCAAAGCCGCAGGAGCATTAAATCCTGGCAATCGGTAATCGGAAATCATTACATCCCAGCTAGCACTATTGAGAGCTGCAACTAGCTCTGGGGCTGTTTGGACGCGCTGCCAGATTGGATTGAAACCACCACGACGTAATTCACTGAGAACTAACACGGCATCAGCCTCGGAATCTTCAACAATCAGGACGTTCAAGGTTTCACTCATCCTACAATCTCCTTAGTAACCCATCGACTAATCCCACAATATTTGCTTTGAAATGTTTCTGAAAATTCCTCCAGTATTGGTAAATGAGTTAATCGGGTTTGGTTATTGTATAATCAACTTTGTGAATTAATTCTTTGGGAATTTCAAATTGCCGATTTCAGATTTTCTTAGGTTTTTGGGTTTGAAATTTATTCTAGATTTAAATTTTCTGGTTCTGAAACTATTTTTAAATTTGAAATTGAGAATTATTCTAGTTAAACTTGAAAATTCAAAATCTAAAATTCCGATCGACCAGGCTTTGTCCTTCTGTGTAATATTTACAGGCGGTTAAGCTATGCTGGAAATTCCTGAATATCAAATTCGGACAAAAATCCATGAAAGTATTAATTCACGTGTTTACAGAGGAATTCATGAACCGGATGGTTTGCCTGTAATCTTCAAGGTTTTGAAGAAAGACTACCCCACACCAGAAGAAATCACGCGCTATAAGCTGGAATACGAAATTACACGCAGTTTATCATTGGCAGGTGTGATTCAGGCTTATGATTTCCAACAATATCAAAATACTTTTATACTCATTTTGGAGGATTTTGGCGGAGAGTCTTTAGCAAAAATTATCACTACTAGAAAATTTACCTTAACACAGTTTATTAAATTAGCGATTCAGATAACTCAGAGTTTATCCGAAATTCATAGTGCAAATATTATTCATAAAGATATTAATCCCTCAAATATTGTTTTTAATCTCGAAACACAACAGCTGAAAATTATTGATTTTGGAATTTCAACTGACTTATCGCGCGAGACTTTAACTATTAAAAATCCCACAGTCCTAGAGGGAACATTAGCTTACATGTCTCCAGAGCAAACAGGTAGAATGAACCGTTCCCTGGACTATCGAAGTGATTTTTACTCTCTAGGTGCTACTTTTTATCAGCTGTTGACCAATCGATTGCCTTTTGAATCCAGCGATGCCCTGGAATTAATTCATTATCACCTAGCTTTAGAATCCGTTCCACCCCATTTTATTGACCCAGATATTCCGGTGATGGTTTCAGAAATTGTCCAAAAACTGTTAGCCAAGACAGCAGAAGAACGCTATCAAAGTGCCTGGGGAATTAAAACTGATTTAGAAGAATGTCTCCAGCAGCTACAACACACCGGAGTTATCAAGTCTTTTTTGCTAGGAAAACAAGATATTTCTGACAAGTTTCAGATTCCAGAAAAACTCTATGGCAGACAAAGGGAGGTGGAGAGATTATTAGCGGCATTTCAAAGAGTGGCAGGCCGCCTGGGGATGGACGCGTCTGATGGGCAAGTTGAACTGATGCTAATTGGAGGATATTCCGGTATTGGCAAGTCAGTTTTGGTACAGGAAATTTCTCAGCTGATTACAGAACAACGAGGCTACTTGATTGCTGGGAAATTTGACCAGTATCAGCGCCATATTCCTTACTATGCCATTGCCCAAGCTTTTGAGTCATTAATCAAACAATTACTGACTGAAGATCGAGAACAACTATGTCATTGGCACGAGCATCTTTTAGCTGCCCTTGGTGCCAACGGTAAAGTCATTACCCAGGTAATTCCAGCATTGGAGTTGATTGTGGGTAGCCAACCAGACGTAGCTGTTTTGCCGCCAATGGAAGCGCAACATCGTTTTCAGCAAGTTTTCCAAAATTTCATCGGCGTTTTTAGCTGTTGGCAACATCCTTTAGTAATTTTTTTGGACGATCTTCAGTGGGTAGATAATGCTTCCTTGCAGCTAATTGAATTACTAGCCACTGCCACCAGAGGGCAATCTTTATTGTTAATTGGGGCATACCGAGATAACGAGGTAAATCCCAGCCATCCTTTGATGCGGATGGTGAAGCAAATCCGCGAAACAAAAGGAGTGGTAAATCAAGTTTATTTGTCACCCTTAACTCTCGCTGACATTAATCAGTTAATCGCCGATACATTGCATTGTCAGCTAGGAGATTCTCTGTTGTTAGCAGAACTAGTACAACTAAAAACTGGTGGCAATCCCTTTTTCATGAATGAATTTTTGAAATCTCTTTATGCTGAGGGGTTATTAAAATTCCATTACCAAACTAAAAAATGGCAATGGTCGATGGAGGAAATTCAGCAGCAGCAAATTACGGACAATGTTGTAGATTTGATGGCTCTGAAAATTCAAAAGCTGAACAAACGGACACAGCAAGTTTTACAGCTAGCAGCCTGCATTGGTAACTGTTTCGATTTGCCAACTCTGACATTGACCGCCCAATTATCCCAGCGAGAAACTGCCCAGGCTTTAGAAATAGCGATCGCCCAAGGTTTGATTATACCTTTGAGCAATGCCCACAAATCAGTAGTATTAGGTATACCACTAACAGCCGACTCGCCTCCAATAAAATACAAGTTTGCCCACGATCGCATCCAACAAGCTGCCTATTCCCTAATTCCCCAAGCCCAACAGTGCAACGTCCATTGGCAACTAGGACAGTGCTTGTTGCAAATAACTCCCCCACAACAGTTAGAGTACAAAATTTTTGATATCACCAACCAATTAAACCTGGGGAAAAAACTCATCAAAAATCAATCCCAGCAAGATAAATTGTCTCGGTTAAACCTCATGGCAGGAGAAAAAGCCAAAGCATCAGCCGCTTATGACGCTGCTTGGCGATATTTGCAAATTGCTTTGGATCTCCTAACAACCGATAGTTGGCAAAGAAATCGTGACTTCACCCTCACCGTATATAATGCCACCACAGAAGCAGCTTATCTCAGTGGTAATTTTCAACAAGTAGAGCCTTTATTCCAAGAAGTACTGCATCACACAACAACCTTACTAGCCAGGTTAAAAGTTTACGATGTCAAAATTCAGACTTGTGTGGCAGAAAATAAATTACTAGAGGCCATTCAAATCGGTTTAGAGTTACTCCAACAATTAGGAATTCATCTCCCCATTGCCCCAAGCCTTGAGGATGTTCAGCAAGCACTAAAGGAAACTGCCTCTCAATTGGCAAATAGACGCATTGAAGATTTGGTTGACCTGCCAATCATGTCCCAGCCAGAAATCCTGGCGGCAATGCAGCTTTTAGCAAGGATGTGTGCATCAGCTTATTTGGCAGTACCTCCCTTATTTCTACTGATTGTACTCAAAATGGTAGATTTACTGATTGAGTACGGAAATATGACCTTGGCTTCCTTTGCCTATGCTGCCTATGGAATTATTCTGTGTGGAGTCGTCTTTGACATTGAAGCAGGGTATAAATTTGGTCAACTGGCTTTAAGTCTGCTGGGCCCAGATACCAAAGCCATTCAAGCCAGAACCTTGTTTGCGGTGAGCAATCAAATTAACGTTTGGAAGACACATTTGAAAAATAGCCTCAAACTCCTCCAGGATTGCTATCAAATTGGTCTTGAGCAAGGCGATTTAGAATTTGCTGGTTACGCCGCCATGTATGTTTGTGCTTATTCATTGGCCATTGGCGAACCTCTCCCTGAACTTCAGCAACATTTGACTAGTTATACTCAAGCAGTAAAACAAATCAAGCATTCGGCTGGCATCGATTTTGTAGAAATTTGCTCCCAGACTGTTTTGAATTTGGTTGAAGAAGTTGCCGATGCTGGGATGCTGTCTGGTGAAGCTTTTGATGAAGCAACTAGGCTACCACAGATGCAACAAACGAATTTTCATGCAGGTTTGTTTTATTTTTACCTAAATAAATTATTTCTCTGTTACTTATTTGGCAATGCCAATCAGGCCATGTGTGCCGAAAACGAATCTTTGTTGCAATTTCCCACGACAAACCACGCCTTAGCCAATGCAGTCCTGGCCAAAGAATATTTACCAGCCATGACGGGAGCGGCTTTAGTTGCCATCTTTAGCTTCTACGATTCTCTATGCCGACTGGCGGTGTATTGCGACACAGACACCGCAACACAATGCCAATTACTGGAACAAGTGGCAGAAAATCAAGCAAAAATGCAAAATTGGGCGCACCATGCCCCGATGAACTATTTACACAAGTGGTACTTAGTAGAAGCAGAACGACATCGGGTATTGGGTGAAGTAGTTCCAGCAATGGACGCCTACGATCGCGCCATCGCCTTAGCCAGAGAAAATCAATATCTGCAAGAAGAAGCTTTAGCAAAGGAACTGGCAGCAAAGTTTTATTTAGCACAAAACCGCATTATCATCGCCAAAGCTTATTTGCAAGAAGCGAAGTACGCTTATTTAAAGTGGGGAGCAACCGCGAAAGTGCAAAATCTGGAAAAACAGTATCCCCAGCTGTTAGAAGTGTACTTGCCAACAACTGAAGTACGTCAAATTAACGTTACAGAATCAGCTGCAACAAAGTTAGCAGCACTGGATTTAGAAACAGTGTTGAAAGCCTCCCAAGCGATCGCCAGTGAAATTGTATTAGATCGACTCCTGGCAAAACTGATGACAATTTTAATTGAAAATGCCGGGGCGCAAACAGGTTATCTAATTTTGCCCACAGAAGGCCAATGGCGCATTGAGGCGATGAAATCCATTGCCGAGAATCAAGCCACTTTACAATCAAAAGACAGCAATCCTGATTTACCCACCGCCTTAATCAATTACGTGGCTCACACCAAGGAAAGCATCGTCCTCGATCGTGCTGCTGCTGAAGGCAATTTTCAGTCCGACCCTTGGATTGCGCTACGCCAATCGAAATCAATTCTTTGTACTCCACTGTTGAACCAGGGAAAACTAACAGCAATTGTGCTTTTAGAAAACAATCTGATGGCCAAGGCATTTACCCCACAGCGCATTCAAGTGTTGCACCTGTTGTTTACTCAGGCAGCTATTTCCATTGATAATGCCCGTTTATTAAAGCAGCAAGCAGAAATGAACGCATCCCTACGGGCTGAAATTGCCGATCGCCAACGGGCCCAAAAAGACCGCGATCGCTTAATGTCGATGCTGGAAGCCACCAGCGACTACGTTGGCATGGCAGATTCACTCGGCAATATGCTCTGGAATAACACTCAGTTACGCAAACTGCGCGGTATTTCTTTGAATACAGACCTTTCCACCTTGAAGATCTCCGACTACCATCCCCAATGGGCACTAGAAATTCTGCAAAATCAGGGCATTCCCACGGCAATTAGAGACGGGACTTGGGTTGGTGAAATTGCTTTGCTGGCCAGTGATGGCAGAGAAATTCCAGTTTCCCAAATGCTCATTGCTCACAAAGCAACAGATGGTAGCGTGGAATATTTTTCTACCATCGTCCGGGATATCAGTGAGGCAAAGCTGCGAGAAGCGGAATTAACAAAAGCAGAAACAACATTGAAAAATTTGGTGATGGGAACAGCTGCGGTTACAGGACAAGATTTTTTTCCGGCTTTGGTTCATCATATTGCCGCAGCCTTGCACGTCCCCTATGCCGTGGTGACTGAATTAGTAGAAGGCAAACTCAAAACTCTAGCTTTTTGGGCGCATGGCGCATTGCAACCAGAAATATCGTATTTTCCAGCGCGTACACCATGCGAATTTGCTTTGAAATACGGATTGTTTTACTGTGAAAGCTGCGTTCAGCAATTTTTCCCAGAAGACTTAGACTTGGTAACAATGCAGGCAGATAGTTATCTGGGTATTTCTTTAAAAAATGCCAACGGCGAACCCATTGGTAATCTTTGCATTCTCGACGTGCGACCACTGTCAGATAGGCGACAAATAGAGATTATTGTAGAGGTATTTGCCGCACGGGCAGCAGCAGAATTAGAGCGCAAAAGGGCCATTGATGCTCTGCACCAACTCAACCAATCTTTAGAAATGAGAGTCAAACAACGAACTGCCCAACTAGAAACTGCTAACAAAGCTTTGGAGGCATTTTCTTATTCAGTTTCCCATGATTTGCGGGCACCGTTGCGGGCCATCAATGGCTTTTCGAGAATGATGCAGGAAGATTACAGCCAGCAACTCGATGCTGAAGGCAATCGTTACTTGAAAGTGATCCGCGACAATGCCAAACGCATGGGTGAATTAATCGATGATTTGTTGACTTTATCTCGTTTCGATCGCAAAGAAATTTCGCGACAGCCAGTGTTTGCCAATGAAATTATTCAAATGGCACTCAATGATTTAGCCCCCGATTGGTCTGGTCGTGAAATTGAATTTACCATCGCTGATTTACCTGTATGTCTAGCCGATGCTTCCCTGCTCAAACAAGTTTGGCTCAACCTCTTATCCAACGCCATCAAGTACACCCGCTACAAACCCCTTGCCTGCATTGAAGTAGGTTATCAGAGGATTGATGGCGAAGGAGTGTACTTTATCAAAGATAATGGAGCAGGATTTGATATGCGCTATGCCGATAATTTGTTTGGGGTCTTCCAACGCCTGCATCGAGAAGAAGAATTTGAAGGTACTGGTATTGGACTGGCCATCGTGCAACGCATTATTAAACGTCACGGAGGGCGCATCTGGGCCCAAGCACAGAGCGATCGAGGCGCGACCTTTTATTTCACGCTTCCCAATAACTAACCCATGATTTATCAACCGAGCCATCGCTCCACTGAACAATCTTCTGAGCAACCAATTTCCATTCTCCTAGTGGAAGATAATCCCACTGATGCAGAATTAACTATTCGGGCATTGCGTCGCGGCAGAATTGGCGATCGAATTCAACTGCTTGAGGACGGAGCAGCAGCTCTAGATTTTATTTTTTGCCAAGGAAACTATGCCCACCGCACCATCACCAATCAACCCAAAGTAATTTTGCTGGATTTGAAACTGCCAAAGGTAAGCGGATTACAAGTATTGCGGCAACTTAAATCCGATCCACGCACACAAATGATTCCGATTGTAGTCCTCACCTCTTCCGCTGAAGAACGAGACATGATCGAGAGTTACCAATTTGGGGTAAATAGTTACATCGTCAAACCTGTGGATTTTGAACAATTCAATCAAGCAGTCCAACAGCTTGGTTTTTATTGGGTCTTGTTTAATCAATTGCCAGTTTTATAAAGCAGGGAATTCTGAGATGCTCTGACACAGAGAATTTTGAATCGTAAGTGATTACCCGAACTTGATATGATTCAATATTACCCTCCACAACGAATATGAACTACACACTCCAGAATAAACGCGCACTCGTTACCGGAGGCAGTCGCGGTATCGGGGCCGCCATCGTCAAGCGTTTGGCCAGTGAGGGAGCTGATGTCGCCTTCACTTATAGCAGCTCCCCCGAACGAGCTAACGAAATCGCACAGATCGTGCAAACGCTGGGCGTTAAGGCTCTGGGCATCCAAGCCGACAGTGCTGAAGCCAGTGAGGTGGTGGCTGCTGTTGAGCGCACGGTGTCAGAATTGGGTGGCATTGATATTCTCGTGAATAACGCGGGTGTGCTGGCCATCGCCCCGATTGATGATTTCACGCTGGCAGACTTCGATCGCACCATCGCTGTTAATGTACGTGCGGTGTTTGTCGCGACCCAAGCCGCTGTCAAGCATATGCAAGCAGGCGGACGCATCATCAACATTGGTAGCACCAACGCCGAACGTATGCCATTTACTGGTGGTGGCGTTTATGCTATGAGCAAATCTGCTTTGCAAGGGCTGGTACAAGGGCTGGCCCGTGACCTCGGCCCCCGTGGGATTACGATTAACAACGTGCAACCAGGGCCGACTGCTACGGATATGAATCCTCCAGAGGGTGAGTTTGCCGAAATGCTCAAAAAGCAGTTCATGGCGTTGCCCCGCTTCGGTACCGTTGAGGAAATTGCAGGGATGGTTGCTTATTTAGCTGGGCCTGAAGCTGGTTATATCACCGGTGCAAGCCTGATGATTGACGGAGGGTTCAGTGCCTAACTTGGTTATTCTTAAGGAGCAAATATCATATTTATTTAAAATTGTCAATAAATATATCCTATGATATTATCTTTGCTTGATTACTCATTAAACCCGAAAATTACACCCGCCAAAGCTAGGCTTTGTCTTTCTTAGCTTTATCGTAAGCGATTATCCGGACATGATATTACTTATAAAACTGCCCTGGATGAAAACCAGAGCAGTCTTGAATAGAAGCAAATTATATAGGAGACTTATATTCTTGTCCCCTGGTTTATGTATGGTCAACACCGTTTTGACACTCCCCCGCTAATTGCTAACGCAATGTAGCGGGGGATTCTTGCTTCTCAGAAACACGCACGGCAGTTGCTATACTTGGGGAGACCCCAAGACCGCACTGCCTCTTTTTAGTACAAGTACTAACGAGTCTTACTGTTTCTCCACAAGCTTGAATTTCTGCGTGTCCCGCAGTATTTGTCAACCCTTCGGCTTCGCTCAGGGTCAACAGTATTCTTATTCCTTCTGCTCTCAAATTCCGTGATGCATTTTCATCTCTGTCATGGGTTGCTTGGCAATTTAAACAAATCCACTCACGGATACTTAAATTCAGTAAATCATTTTTGTGACCGCAACATGAGCAAAGTTTTGTGCTAGGGAAAAATCTGTCAACTTGAACAAATTTACCTCCCTCTCTATCCAGTTTGTAGCTGATAAAATTGAGCAGCATACCAAAACCCGCATCATGTATTGACTTGGCTAACTTGGTACGTGCTAATCCTTTAACACAAAGGTTCTCAGCTACTATGACTTGATTATCGTCAACTAATTTTCGTGAGAGTTTATGGAGAAAGTCTTGTCTTGTATTTGATATTTTTTCGTTAACTTTAGCGACTACTTTAATTGCCTTACGTCTATTTTTAGACCCCTTTACTTTACGAGACAAAGCCTTGTGCCTGATTCGCAGTCGTTTGGCATATTTTCTTGTGGGTTTGATTGGATCAACTTTGTAACAGGTTTCACCATCAAACACAGTTACTAGACTATTTAGCCCAAGGTCGATTCCTGATATCTTCCCCTGCTTTGTAGTAGCTAATTTATCAGTCTCGAACAGTATCGCCGCAAAATATTTATCTGTACTTGTTTTGGAAACAGTTACGGATTTGATTTTGCCATTGACGCTCTTGGAGAGACTGGCTTTAACTAATCCAAGCTTGGGGAGCTTTAAACTACCGCTTTTAATTGAGCAACTTTCAGGAAATCGAATTGATTGCTTGGAATGTTTACTCTTGAACTTGGGGAATCCAGTACGTTTTGAGAAGAAATTCTTAAACGCAGTTTCTAGATTCTTAAGCGATTGTTGTAGGACAGCAGCAGTGGGGAAAAGCAACCATTCATAATCAGTCAGTTTCTTTAACTGAGTTAGGTCTTTTGCCATTTGGCAATAAGTCATCCTCTTCCCAGTGTCTTGATATTGAGTATTAGTTTTGTTGAGGTAGAAATTCCAAACAAATCGAGAACATCCGAAGCTTTTAGCTAGAGATAGTTCCTGTTCTTTGTTTGGATAAATTCTGACCTTTAATACATCTAACATCAATATAATTTGCACGAAACTAGTGGTAATAATGATTCGCTACGCTCAGTTTTATGTTGGTCGCAATTCATCTCCCGTTAAGTCTACCACTGTAACGGGAGTCCTCTTGCTCCATTGAGATAGAATATTATTCACCTCCAGTTCTGGACTTTACGCAAAAAACAAATAATTTTCGCTTTTTGTCTCATAAACTTGAGGATGCTATTCCTTATTTACGGGTATAACGATGTTTCACACCAACAGGGAAATATTCAGCATCGCCCATTGGAGCTAATGTCACCTGTGGTGTTTGATATTCTACGGGAACATAGTTAGCAAATTCGCTATTTAGGCGTAGTAGTTGTGAAAGAATGGAAGAGGCGATCGCTTTTCTTTGAGCTTCGCTAGCTTCAACTCCTGGTGCTAATTCTACAACCACAGATAAAAATCGATTTTTATCTGCATCTTCCTGCACCTGCAACACAAACTTACCCGTCACCCATTCTTGAATCACTGGTTGTTCTAATCCCACCGTTACATTTTCTGGATAGATATTTGCGCCAAAGTAGGAAACTGTAAAGTTAGAACGACCGAAAACATAAACGAAAGGTAACTGATGAATACCTCTAAGAAAGTCGGGAGTGGGAAGTACTGAATTTTGCAACTGTGCAACAGGATCGAATCCCCATTTGGCTAAAAATTCCAGCATGGCATGATAACTAATTATGCCGCCAGTGTCCAAGATGTCATAGCGCACTAAAGGAATACCGTTGTCTCCAGAAAATAACAATGCGCCATTTTGAACTTCAAAAAACCGACTGCAAGGATCGTACTGTACTAGTGTAGGTAAGCGGGATTCGCCAAATAAATCCCTAGCTGCATCGGGGTTTTCTGCTAAAAAACGACGAATGCAAATACTCAAAGGCGTTTCATTCCCTAAAACTCCCGCATCCGCAGTGCCGTAAAGTGATGCGAAATCATAGCAGGGATTTTCTGAACCAACACGTTTACCAACTAAAGTCCGCCATTCTTCGCTGAATACTTCTCCAGCCATGACAAATTTTATCTGATATTGCTGCCACTCTACACCACGAGCAATTCCAGTATCAATGACATCTTTCAAAAATGGCGGATATCCCAAAAGTACCACTTGCTCGAAGGCACAACCCAACTGTTGCACAACTCGCAATATTTCTTCTTTGTTGTTACCCGGAGTAATTACAGTCAGGGGATAACCTTTACTAGCAAGGTAGCGACAGCAATTAGTGGTGAACATTCCACCAACCCAAGTCCCTAAGGTGAAACAAATCACAGCTAAAGTACGTCTAGTATCTGTAAAAAAACTATCGTGAAAAATTTGTTCAAAGCGTGTGGCGATTTGGAGTTCATCTGTGAAAAAACGCGGCCAAAATGTCGGCTTACCAGTGGAACCAGAGGAAGCGGCTATCATATCACACCCTTGCAATTGTCCGTGGCGGCACAAGTCAGCCAAAGGATAACGCAGTATATAATTTTCTTTGGCGATGGCTGGCAGTTTTTCAAAGTCCTCCAAAGTTTGAATATTCGCTGGATTAATTTGTCTTTCTGCTAAAAAAGCCTTGTACGCCGGTACATTCACCGCGACATCGTGAAATAAACTTAAAACTGCTGAACTTTCAGTGTTAAGATGTCGTTGCAGTTGCGTTTCCAGGGGGGTAGAAAGAAAATTTTCAAATTCTTTAATTACTCGCTGGCTTTGTGATTTGCAATTCATAATGCTTGTTTTTATCCTAAAAGTAGAGCTAACATCTTTAATTTGCAAGTAAAAAGCTCAAAGACCAAAATAAAAACAAATATTTATTAAATTTTTCGTTTTTTTACTTTTTAAGTTATCTAAGTTCTATTTGATTTTTGATTGCAACGAGCCATCGTCTATTTTCTACTGTTGTCCAGATAAGACTTAATTGCCTTTATTCTCACACTGTAGGAATTAAAAAATCAAAGTTGATTACTATATTACATAACCATACAAAACCATATTCCTAAGGATAGGAACACCCTACACTAACGTTTGGTAAGATATCCGAAAACAACTGTACGCACATTGTAGTCATTAAATAAAATCTTAAATACTTGGGCATCATGCAGGTCTATTGCAGCAAACAACACACGAATGATAATGGTAACCGCTTTTGTACCCATTGCGGCGAACCGTTACCCATCAGTGTGGGACAGGTTATAGATAATCGCTATCAAATCATACGTCAACTCGGCCAAGGCGGCTTTGGACGCACTTATTTGGCAGAGGATAAAAAATCCCATCAAACCTGTGTGCTGAAGGAATTTGCGCCCCAAGTCCAAGAAAAGCAAGATTTACAAAAAGCCAAAGAGTTATTTGAACGGGAAGCCAATGTCCTTAAAAAACTCCAGCATTCTCAAATTCCGCGTTTTCACAGTTCAATACAAGTAAAAATAGGTACTAAAGATTTTTTCTTTTTAGTCCAAGATTATGTAGACGGTGAAAATTTTGACCAATTATTAGAACAGCGTCGCGCCCAAGGAAAAGCCTTCAGCGAACAAGAAGTCATTACTTTACTGCAACAGATTCTACCAGTGTTAACTTACATCCACTCACGGGATGTAGTTCACCGCGATATTTCTCCCGATAATTTGATTTTGCGGCGTTCTGATAATCTACCAGTATTAATTGATTTTGGTGGCGTTAAACAATTGCCAGCTTCTCAAGGTTTTTGGCGCACTCAGTTGGTTGGGAATAACACTTTGCTGGGTAAAAAAGGTTATGCCCCAGAGGAACAGTTAAGGCAAGGTAAAGTATTTTTAAGTAGTGATTTATACTCTTTAGCTGTAACTACATTAGTGTTACTGACGGGACAAGAACCGCAGAAATTATACGACAGCTATCAGGGACTTTGGTACTGGGGCAAGCAAATCCAAGTGAGTCCCAAACTAGAGTCTGTGTTAAAAAAGATGCTGGCGTATAAACCGAGCGATCGCTATCAACGAGCCGACCAAATCCTCAAAGATTTACCATCGCCAAATGCAACTAAACCACCAGCAAATTATATTACCAAAATAAAAACAACGGTAGTTGCTCCAGGAAGACAACGCGCCAGTGCGATTATCAGTAAATTCCACAACAAAACCCAAGCCATTGCTAAACCAGCATCATTACCCGCTTGGATTCGTCCTTTTGTCATGAGTCTTGGCGGTACAGCGTTAGTTGTGTTAACTGGTGCAGGTGCTTGGGCGGTGGTAAACGCAGTCATTCGGGGAGTATCTTCCATTACGATACCATCGATTTCTTTACCGCAAATTCCCCAGTTACCCAACCCTAGCACTCAACCAGTGAGCGAGCGCAATACAAATCGCAACCTCCAAGAAATTATCAATCGCCGTCAACAACTACAAATCAGCGAAGGATTTTTTACTCGCACCGTAGATGATATTTTTTATACAAAAAATTCCCAATTGAAGGGACGTAGTCTCACCTCAAAACCTGAAGATGCCCGTTTGCGAGATGAGTGGTACAGTATTGCTGACGATTTTTTGAATAAAGTACAACAAGCTAACCTCAGTACAGCAGCGCGTCGCAAACTAGGAACTTACACCACACAAGATTACGAAAGATGGAGACGACAAGCGCGGGCTGGAGAATTCAAAGACTATACAATCGATCGATTGAACAAAGAAACAAATGAGAAATTCGATCGCTTGTTTCCTGACCAAGACCGTGGGAAACTCAATCAGCAAACTTTCGGTCAAATTTGGTATGCGATGGCGGCCGATCGAATCGATCAAGTAAAATCTGGCAAGTAGTGTGAGATGAGGAAAATGAGACAGATGAGGAAAATGAGACAGATGAGGGGCATGACGAAAATAATAACTCCTCAGTCAACAGTCATCAGTCAACATTACCCATACCTAATCCCTAATGTAGTGAAAAATTGGATACGCCCATGAGTTATGGTATACAAGCAGGATTAACTTTAGGCGATCGCTATGTGATTGTGCGTCAACTCGGCCAAGGTGGCTTTGGACGCACTTATTTAGCTGAAGATTTTAACCGCTTCCGCGAACTTTGTGTTTTAAAGGAATTTTCTCCCCAAGTCCAAACCGCTTACGTGGTTGAAAAAGCTCAAGAACTTTTTGAGAGAGAAGCAAGCGTTCTCTATAAGCTGCAACATCCCCAAATCCCTCGCTTCCGTGAATTGCTTCGCACTAACTTACAAGGCAGAGAATATCTGTTTTTAGTGCAAGATTATGTAGAAGGGGAAACTTACAATTCTTTGTTAAATACCCGAACCAAGCAAGGTTTACGCTTTACAGAAGCCGAAGTCCGCCAATTATTACAACAAATTTTACCAGTGTTGGAGTACATCCACTCACTAGGTGTAATTCATCGTGATATTTCTCCAGATAACTTAATCCTCCGCACCGTTGACCAACTACCAGTATTAATCGATTTTGGCGGTGTTAAACAAGTAGTGGCAACTGTAGCTTCCCAATATTACCAACCCGGTGTCATGGCTTCTTCACCGTCACCAACCCTGTTAGGTAAAATAGGGTTTGCTCCCCCAGAACAAATGCAAACTGGGTTAGTGTCTCCCCACAGTGACTTGTACGCCTTAGCGGCCACCCTGTTGGTTTTACTGACAGGTAAACTACCACAAGAATTAATTGATACTTATAATTTAACCTGGCAATGGCAACGAGAAGTTAGCCTGAGTCCGGTGTTAGGGCAAGTATTAGATAAAATGCTATCCGCTAGACCAGGCGATCGCTATCAATCAGCCCGTCAAGTACTCCAAGCCCTCAACCCGCCCCCAGTCAACTATCCCCCCACTCAATACCCCATCTCCAAGCCACCAGAACCCACATCCGCCACCATCGCCGTCTCCCCCCCACCTCCCC